>JAITJP010000145.1 GCA_031278835.1 Deltaproteobacteria bacterium | reverse complement strand
GCCATGCCGGTGCACTCGGGACATTTTAAAATCGCCCATCATAGCTGGGACGATCCCTTCATACGCTTTAAAGCCGCTGCCCAAAAGTCAAACCTCAAGACGGTCAGCCCCATGATTGGTCAAATCGTCAAACTTGACGATCTGGCCAATCAAAGTTTCCAAGACTGGTGGGTTGGGGTGGATTAAGAAACGTTTAAGGTTAATCAAGAAAATTTAATGCCCATACGAAGCGCTTTTTTAGTAAAAGAAGCCCTATATTTTAGTCTATCTGCTAAATAAAAAAAATGCCATTTTTTTAACTGTTATCGTAAGGTAAATGATAATTACATGGCTTAAAGCTATTGTTTTAACATTCTTTGGTTACTGAAAATCCAGCGAAAATCCAGTCTGGGATCTTAGCTTGACAGCCGCGTTTCAATGCAATAGTATATCATTTCATTTTGGCCAGGTTTTCCTAATCCCATCAAAAAATGAGGTATATTATGCTCAAGATTTCGGCTTTGGTTTTTTCTTTTTCGCTTTTGTTGGCCTGCGCCGCTTTGGCTCAAACCCACGCTCCTCATGAACATGGCCTGGCCGTATTGGATTTGGCCATAAGCGAAGGCTCCTTTGAGCTGGGCTTGGACGGCCCCCTAGCTAATTTTATTTCCTTTGAACACGTCCCCTCAACCGAGGCCCAAAAAGCCGAAGTGACCGACATGGTCGCCAAACTGGCCAAAGCCGATGAGCTCTTCAAAGCCCCGGAGGCGGCTAAATGTAAGGTCAAGTCCATAGCTTTTGAGTCGGCCAACATCCCGGCCGAACTTTTTGGTGAGTACGCGGCCAAAGAAGGTTCGGAACCGGCCGATCATGACCACGACCATGGCCATGAGCCGCCCCACGCCCACGATCATGGTGACGAACCGCCCCATGCCCATGACCACGGTCACGGCGACGAGCCGGGTCACTCCCACGATCATGACCACGAAGGCGAGGGCGGTGAGCACGGGGATCTAGAAGCCGCTTACGTTTTTGAGTGCGCCGATATCTCCAAGTTGACCAGCCTAGAGGTTAACTTATTTTCCACCTTCCAAGGTCTTGAAGAAGTCGAGGCCCGGGTGGTCAGCGACCAAGGCCAATCGGCCCAGGAGTTGACGGCCTCAAGTAAAGTCCTTAAGTGGTAAGGCTTTGGGACTAGCTTTGGTCATTTTTGTCAGGCGATTTTCGCCGTAAGGTTTGGCTATGTCCGATGGTCATCTTGGGCCCATGGCCCCGAAGGAAATAGCCTCGTCGGCCCTGGTCAAGGGTGAGGCGGCCCCGGCCGTGAGGGTTAAAGATCTGAGCTTTTCTTGGCCCAAGGGTTCTTTTCGTTTAAAGGTCAAGTCCTTTGAAGTCAAGGCCGGGGAGAGGGTTTTTATATCCGGGCCCAGCGGCTGCGGGAAAAGCACTTTTTTAAGCCTAATAGCCGGGATCCTTAAACCAAACCAGGGCGAAATTTTCATTGACGGGCAAAACCTGGCCAGCAAAAGCGGCCCGAAAAGGGATAAGTTTAGGGGCGACAAGCTGGGTTTTATTTTTCAGCAATTCAACCTGGTCCCTTACTTAAATATCCTGGAAAACGTCATCTTGCCGTGCCGGTTTTCCAAGGTCAGATACGACTCGGCCACCCGGGCGGCCGGTTCCCCGGCCCAGGCGGCCAGGGCCCTTATTTCCCGTCTGGAACTGGGAGAGGATCTCTTGGATCGGCCGGTTTCCAGACTCTCGGTGGGCCAGCAACAACGGGTGGCCGCGGCCCGGGCCTTAATGGGCAGACCGCCGCTACTGGTGGCCGACGAACCCACCTCGGCCTTGGACGCCGATCTGCGCCTCTCCTTTCTAAGGTTACTGGCCCAGGAATGCCGGGAAGCCGGATCGTCCTTACTTTTCGTTAGTCACGATCGTTCCCTGGCCGGGGAGCTCGATCGGGCCGTGGACTTTAACGATTTAAACGAGACCTAATCATAAAAACAATAAAAGTTATAAAAATTACAAAACTAACAAAGTCAACAAAAATCACAAAAACAATAAAAAATACAAAAATAACAAAAGCTACAAATAGACCAAAACTAACAAAAAATCCCTAAAAATCCCCCCGGGCCCTTTGGTCAACATGATGGTGATTGGATAAGGCGGCCTGAAATAATGGCCGCCTAAACTTGGTTGGAAAAGAAACGAGAGGGCCAAAATGAAACGATTCGCGACCCTGGTCGGGTTGGCCTTAAAAAGCGCTTGGAATAGGCGGCTGACTTTATTTTTAATAGTTTTGTCGGTCTCCCTGGCCACCATACTACTGGTGGGCCTGGAGCGGGTCAGGGGACAGGTTCGCACGGCTTTCCTTCAGGCCATCTCCGGGACCGATCTGGTGGTCGGGGCCAGGGGCAGTCAGATCCAAATTATCCTTTACGCCGTCTTTCATTTGGGCGGGGCCACCAACAACATGGGTTGGGATTCGGCCCAAAAGATCGCCCAAAGAAGCGAGGTGGCCTGGACCATCCCCATCTCCATGGGTGACAGTCACCAGGGTTACCCGGTGGTGGCCACGACCCAAGATTTTTTCAAACACTTTCGTTACCGCCGGGGCATGGAACTTAAACTGGCCAAGGGTCGAGAGTTTGGGGATATCTTCGAGGTGGTTTTGGGTTCCGAGGTGGCCAGACAATTAAATTATGAGCTGGGCCAGAGCCTGGTCTTAAGGCACGGTCTGGGGACGGTGGCCCCGGAACACTCCGATAAACCCTTCACCGTGGTGGGGGTTTTGGCCTCGACCGGCTCCCCGGTCGATCGCTCCCTTTACATAAATCTTGAATCCATGGAGGCCATCCACATCGACTGGCGGGGCGGGGCGCCCATCCGGGGTTTTACCATCTCGGCCGATCGGGCCCGGAAAATGAATCTCACCCCAAAATCCATTACCGCCTTACTGGTGGGCTTAAAAAATCGCCGTCAAGTTTTTAACCTCCAAAGGGAACTCCAATCGGCCCCGGGCGAGGCCCTAAGCGCCGTCATGCCTGGGGTGGCCCTCGATCAGCTCTGGCGGATCTTGGGCTCTGGGGAAAAGGTCCTGTGGCTGGTCTCAATCTTGGTGACGGCCACCGGCCTAATGGGCCTTATTTCCTCGGTTTTGGCTGGCCTTGGCGAAAGGCGCCGAGAATTGGCCATCCTTCGTAGCGTGGGGGCCAGACCCTTTGACATCCTGACCCTGCTTTCCCTGGAGAGCTTGGCCTTGACCGTGGCCGGGGTCCTCATCGGCTTATCGATTTTAGCCCTAATAATCGCCCTACTTGGCCCCATTATCAGCGAGGCCTACGGCCTGGTCATTGAATTGTCTCCGCCCACGGCCAGGGAAGGGCTTTTGAGCTTGGCCATAATCGTGGCCGGCTATTTGGCCGGATTGGTTCCGGCCATCCGGGCTTACTTTTTAAGCCTGGGCGACGGCCTTTCCCTTTCCCTCTAAAAATCAAAGCCTGGCCCCAAATTTTTTTTAGCTAGGTAGGCTTTGAAAATAGTGCTATGATTTTACAGCTTTAGTTTTTTTGCTCCTGAAGTTAAACCAAAATCGCCTGGATCAATTTCGCCGGCCTTTGGCCCTTGAAACTGGCCCGCTACGGGAATAAGCCCATGCGCCGCAAGATAATTTACTTAACCATCATATTGGCCCTGGCTCTCCCTTTGGTCTTTCAGCCGGCCCCCTTCCTGCCCAAAGCCTCCCTGGGCCTGAAAAGCTCCCCTAAAAATCGTTTCTTTAGCCCCGAGGCCGCTTTGGCCAAAGAAGAAACCAAGGCCCGGCTGCTAAACGACCAGGATAACCCTCACCAAAAATCTGGCCAAAATGAGGCCCCGTCAAGCTCAAAGGAGCCGGAAAAAACCGAGCCAGCCGCCCTGCCCAAGCCCGTGGTCGGGGCCGGTGGTTACTTGGAAAACGGCTGGCTAATTTGGGAAGAACTGATGCCAGCCGGCTGGGATCCGGCGGCCATATTTGAGGATTTGAAGATAAACGACATGGAAGACGACGACCCCAGAGTCGATCAAATCATTGAAGAATTTTTGCGCCGGTGGAACGATTCCCCAACCAACCCTGAGGTCAACGCCAAACGTTTGAAAATACCGGGATTTGTGGTACCCTTAGATTTCGAACAAGAAAAAGTCGATGAATTTTTTCTAGTGCCTTTTTTTGGCGCCTGTATTCACGTGCCGCCGCCTCCGCCCAACCAAATCATCCTGGTAAGGCTAAAAAAGCCCATCGAGGGCCTGGGGGTCATGGAGGTGGTCTGGGTCTATGGTAAAATAAGCGTGGAAAAGGTCAATACCGAGATCGGCAATTCCGGTTACTCCCTGGCCGCCGATAAGGTCGAGTTTTATCGCTTTGACGAGGAAACCGGTTAAGCGCTCTTCAAACAAAAACAAAAAAGCCCAAACCCAGGCTCCCCGCGAGATTAGTCCCATGCCTCTGTCCGATGAGATGGTCAAAAAAAGCCTCGATGGCTTGGCCCAGCAATGCGCCAACCGGGGCCTTCACTTGACCAATCTCAGGCGCCGCCTCATGGGGCTTTTACTCAAGGCCGGAAAACCGGTCAAGGCCTACGACTTAATCGAACAATCGGCCGTCCTGGGCCGCCGCCTAACCCCGGCCACCGTTTACCGGGTCCTGGACTTTTTAATGGAAAACGGTTTGGTCCATAAGGTTAACGCCATAAACGCTTTCGTGGCCTGCACCGAACAGGACGGGGCCCTCGATCACCAGCCCCTCATCCTGGTTTGCCCAACCTGCCAAAAAACCACCGAGATAAACGATCCCGATCTCTCCATCATGGTCTTTGAAAAACTTAACGATTTGGGCTATGCCCTCAAAAGGGGCAGCATCGAAATCCACGGCCACTGCGGCCTGTGCGAAGAAAAAACCCTTACTGAATCCAGCTAAAATATTTAGCTGGATTCAATTGGTGTTTAAAATAAGCCTTAGAGATGTCATGGTTTTTATCATGGCATTTTTTTTTGCCTAAACTGAAAAGATCGGTTAATTTTTATGATTAAGCCGTAAAGAAGTAAAAAAAATAGCGATCATAGTGGCTTTTATGATATTTTTCCTGGCGATTAAGTCTTAATCTCTACTTTTATCTATTTTTGCTGGAAAAAATTAAAAAAAATAGTTTTTTTGTGGCTGGTTTGGCTTCTGGGCTTGGCCCTTTTAAAACTGGACCTTTTTCTTGAAAAACCAAGAAGCTTTAAGGCCAAAATAGTAGTATAATCTAACTGGCCTTCTCCTTACGGCCTTTTGTTTTTCTTTATTCTTGGTTTTGGTCATGGTTTTTTTAGGTCTGGTCTGGGGCCTGGCTCGGGCGGCTCTTTAATGGGTTGGAATTGAGATGAGCTTTAAAAACGCCATTAAAAACGATTACAAGTTGATTATCCTGGTCATAATGGCCTTTTTGATCATGTCCTTGGCCAGTTACTTTTTTATGAGCCGGGTGGTCAGAAGGCAAATTGACCTTTATAGCCAGACCGAGATGAGAGTTTATCGGCTGGGCTTACTTTCGCTTAGTCAGGCTTGCGAGGACGCCTTACTGCACTCCTCCCAGGTCATGACCATGGGCATGGAAAGGGGCGTTAAGGAATCGGGTTACTTGGACTTAGTTAGAAGACTTTCGGCCGACTTTTCCACTCAAAGTAACTTGCGGCAAGTTTATCAAGAACTTTTTTGCTATCTGGACGGAAATTACATAGACATTGGGGGCATAAAAAGCCTTTCGGCCAGCCAGATGGAAAAATTCGATTGGTACGCCGGGGCCATTGACTGGGCCAATAAAGGCGATCCTGACCTACCCAGTCATTTCTATCACAGCGGCCCTTACAGTGACCGGGAAACCGGCAAATCGGTGGTGGCCTTAAGTAAGCCCATCACCGACGGCCAGGGGGTCATTCGCGGGGTCATGGGCATGGAATTAGACCTCGATCCCATCATCGCCAGGGTGGAGAGCCTAAAACTAGGTAGGGGAGAGGTTTTCGCTTTGTTGGCCGACAGTAGCCTCAAGGTGGTGGCCTTTTCGGATCACCGAGTCGAGGGCCAACACTTACACGAGATTGAGAGTTTTAAATCACTGGTGCCGGATCTGCCGGCCACCAGCGCCGACATGCTCATAAAGCGTATATATTTTGACAATAAGTTTTTCGTGGCCATATTTAGTAGGCTTGACAATGGCTGGTTATTGGGCATGTTTTCTCCGGAATCTTTTTATTACCAAGAGGCCCGGGATACTTTCCCGGTTTTGGTGGGCATAGCCCTGTTTTTGGCCACCATGCTCTCGGTGGTTTTGATTCGCCTAAGCCAAGCCCGGGCCAGATCCGATGAAGCCAATCGCCTCAAAACCAATTCCCTGGCCAGGATCAGCCACGAACTAAGAACCCCCTTAAACGCCATTATTGGTTTAAGCGAACTAGTGCGCCGGAACCCGGCCGCCCCCAACGTGCCCAGCTACTTGGAAGACATCAATCGGGCCGGGGGGACCTTACTGCACTTGGTTAACGAGATTTTGGATTTTTCCTAGCTGGAGTCTGGAAAAATCGAGCTAGTTGAAAGCCCTTACAAAACCGGGCGATTATTGGCTGACGTCTTGGCCCTGGTGGAGGTTCGGCTTAAGGAAAAACCTATTTTGGACTTTGAGGCCCAGATCTGCCCCGATCTGCCGGCGGTTTTACTGGGCGACGAAAGGAGCCTTAAGCAAGTCCTTTTAAACCTACTGGTCAACGCCGTCAAGTACACCAATAAGGGCCAGATCAAGTTTTCGGCTGATTTTGAAAAACTAGACGACAGTTCCATTGAGCTTATTTTTATTGTCCAAGACACCGGCGTGGGTATCCGCGAAGAAGATCTTGAACATCTCTTTGACGACTTTGTCCGCCTGGAGGGCCGCTCGGATCAAAAGATCGAAGGCACCGGTCTGGGTTTATCGATTGCCTTAAACCTGTGCCGTTTGATGGGGGGCGACATCACCGTTCAAAGCGTTTTTGGCCAGGGTTCCACCTTTACGGCCACCTGCCGTCAGGTCATCATGGATCCCCGGCCCCTGGGTCAACTGCCGGCCCGAACCGACGCCTCCGGGGTAATGGCTAAGGCCCCTTTTTTGGCCCCGGAATTTAAGGTCCTTTTGGTCGACGACGTTTTGACCAACCTGACCGTGGCCCAGGGCTTACTTGAGCCCTACCAAATGAAAGTGACCACGGCCCTCTCTGGTCAAGAGGCCCTGGAACTGGCCAAGAGCCAAACTTTCGACCTTTTGTTTATTGACCAAATGATGCCGGTTTTGGACGGGGTGGCCACCTTAAAATTAATCCGGGCCCTGGGCGGCCACTACTTGCGGGTGCCCATAATTTCCCTTACGGCCAACGCCGTGACCGGAGCCAGAGAGTCCCTCCTGGAACAGGGTTTTGACGATTACATCTCCAAGCCCATTGATCACCAAGAAATGACCGCCCTCCTAGACAAGTGGATTCCCCCCAAGGCCCGAAGCTCGGCCCTAGACTCGGGCCCGGCCGAGGGCTCGGCCGAGGGCTCGGCCGAGGGCTCGGTCGAGGGCCACTTGGTGGCCCAGGTCCTTTGGCCCCACCAGCCCGAGGGGCCTCCAAAGGCCCAGTCGGATTTTTTAAGGGAACTGACCTTTGAGGGTTTTGAACCGATCGACGGGCTAAGGCGTTCGGGCCAATCGCCTCGAAAGTATCGGGAACTTTTGGGGGCCTTTTTGGTTGACGTTAGGGCCATCGGTACGGGCCTATTGGTGCCCAAGGGCCCAGCGGAGCTAGCCGATCTGACCATCAAGGTCCACGCCCTCAAAAGCGCCTCGGCCAACATTGGGGCCATTAGTTTGTCCCAAAAGGCCGCCCTTTTGGAAGAAGCCGGCCAAAAGGGCCAAATGGAGCCCTTTACCCAAGGCCAGCTGAGCGATTTTAAGGAGGCCCTAAACGCTTTGGCCGCCAAAATCGATTCAGCTCTAAAAATGGACCAAAATCAAGAGGCTCGGGAGGCCCCAAAGATGGAAAAAGCCTCGGCCGAGAAGCTCAGCCAACTTAAACGGGCCCTAGAAAACAAAAACCTGAGCTTGGCTGACCAAATCATCGAAGAACTCTCCTCCACTTGCGATCTTGAGACCAAAAATCTCCTGACGGTAGCCTCCGATAAGATCTTGGTGGCCGATTATGGGGCCGCTCTGGAGCTGATTGGCCGCCTTTGAAGCCCATAAAATAAGCCGCCCCGGGGGCCGGCCTTTTTTTATGGGCTTAAATGTTTTTTTTCAGGCCTAAGAGCCGGTCCAGCTTTTTCTACTAAGCCGTGAGGCTTTGAACTTTTGAGGTAATCAAGATGGGGCATAATTTAAACCAGGCCAAGATCATGGTGGTCGATGATTCGGTCACCAATCTAAAGCTGGCCAAGAGCGCTTTGGCCGATCGGGGCGAGGTTTTTACCGTGCCCTCGGCCCAGAGGATGTTTGAGTTACTTGAGGAGGTTAAGCCGCACCTGATTGTCTTGGACATCAACATGCCGGGCATGTCCGGCTTGGAGGCCATCAGGAGCCTTAAGGCCAGAGAATCGACCAAGGAAGTTCCGGTTATTTTTTTAACGGCCAACGCCGACGTGGGTTCCGAGATCGAGGGCTTACGTTTGGGGGCGGTCGATTACCTATACAAGCCCATAGAACCCACTCTTTTAAAACAGCGGGTAGATATTCACCTAACTATTCTTTCCCAAAGACTTGATTTGGAGAGAAAAGGCGAGGAGCTGAGACTTTTTAACGAAAATTTAAAACGCTTGGTGGTTGAGGAAACCAACAAGGTGGTTAGGCTCCAGGCCAGCGTCTTGGACACGGTGGTGGATTTGGTGGAAAGCCGGGACGCCACCACCGGCGATCACGTGGCCAGGACCCTTAAATGGATGGAGACATTGGTTTTCGCCCTTTTGGCCAGAGCCGATTGCCCGACCGAGGCCCACTCCTGGAACCTGACTTTGCTGCTGCAATCTTCAAGGCTCCATGACGTGGGCAAGATCACCATTCCCGACGCTATTTTAAAAAAGCCCGGCCCCTTAACCCCCGAAGAATTTGAGATCATGAAAAGCCATGCCAACTCCGGGGCCGAAATAATCGACAAGATCGCCCAAAACCTACCGCCCAGCGAGGCTAGTTACCTGGTGGACGCCCGGGTCATGGCCCTGACCCATCACGAGCGCTGGGACGGCCAGGGTTACCCCTTGGCCCTCAGCGGGGAACAAATCCCCTTAAAGGGCCGGGTCATGGCCATAACCGACGTCTACGACGCCCTGACTTCCTTTCGGCCCTACAAAAAAGCCCTGAGCCATGAAAAGGCCAGTGAAATAATTATCTCCGAGAGCGGCACTCACTTTGACCCGGCCCTGGTGGAAGTTTTTAAAGACATTAACCATAAATTCGCCCAAGTCTAGCCCACTAGCCCCAAGGGCTAAGGCCGAGGCCTTAGCCCTTTGGGCCAAGGGTTTTGGCGCGGTCTTTAAACTATTAAAGCTGGCTATTGGACAGATGACCCTCTCCGGGGCTACAATGTAAGGACGGTCAGACCGGGGCCTGGCCTTTATTGCCTGGAGGGCTTTGATGATCAAACGGGCCTTTTTGTTTCTTAAAAATCATTCGGACGGTTTTACCAACGCCTTAATTTTAACGGTAATCTTGGCCGTGTTTTTGCCAGCCAGTGGCCAAGTTTATGATATATTTAAAGGGGCCACCACCCTGGTGGTGGCTTTTTTGTTTTTCATGCATGGGCTAAAACTTACCCCGGCCAACCTCTGGGCCGGGCTGACCAGTTGGCGACTCCATTTGGTCATAAGCCTGGCCACTTTTATCATGTTTCCCATTTTGGGCTTTTTGATTAAGCCCCTGGCCCTTTGGCTTACCGACGAGCGGCTCTACCTTGGCCTATTGTTTGTTTGCGTTTTGCCATCCACGGTCCAGTCTTCCATCGCCTTTACCTCGATGGCCGGCGGCAACGTGGCCGCGGCCGTCTGCGCCGCTTCTTTTTCAAGCCTACTTGGGGTTTTCCTGACCCCGGTCTTGGTCAACCTCTGCCTTCAGGCCAGTTTGGAAACTTCCCTGGCCCAGGCCGTTTGGAACCTATTTTTGCAACTGGTTTTGCCCTTTGCCCTGGGCCAAGCCCTCAGGCCCTGGCTGGCCGGCTGGATCAATCGTAGAAAAACCCTTTTGGGCTATACCGACCGTCTGTCGGTCCTTTTCATTGTTTACGTCAGTTTTAGCCACGGCACCACCTCGGGGCTATGGGGCACCTTGTCAATAGCCATGTTTATGGCCCTGATCCTTTTGTGCGCCTTTCTTTTGAGCCTGGCTTTGCTGGGCACCTTTACGGCCGGTAAGCTCTTAAAATTTCCCCGGGCCGACCAGATCGTCATCCTTTTCTGCGGTTCCAAGAAAAGCTTGGTGGCCGGGGTACCCATGGCCAACATCATTTTTACCCCGGCCCTGGCCAGCGTCATCATCTTGCCTTTGATGATTTTTCATCAAATTCAGCTGCTGGCCTGTTCCTATATAGCCAGAAAACTGGCCGATTCCGGCCCGGCCCCAGACCAGGCCTTGGCTGGCTATGAATAAGTGGTATAATCGCGCCAGTTATTTTATTTCTCCTTAAAGCCTGGGCCAAATGGACCAGGCTTAGGCAGAAATAAAAAAATAATTTTTGAGCCTATTTTTAATTTTTTGACTGAGGCTGGGACGGGCTGGCCCGTGGCTTAAGGAGGGGACGTGCTCGAGAAAAAATGTCCGGTTTGTTTTTATACGCTTGACTCAAGCCTCTTACGCTGCCCCAGATGCGGCTGGGATTTTCCGGCCACCTCTGGCCAGATGGTTGACGCCGCCAGGTGGCTTTTGGGCCGCATCGCCGAGGCCCGGCGCAACTGGCTGTCCAGGAAATCCAGCGTTACCCTGAATCTGGCCCCGCCCCTGAAAGGCCCGGCCCCCAAAGTCGAAGCCAGCCACGATTATCCGCCGGCCGCTTGGAAGCCCCCCAATATCAGCCTGGTTAAGCCCAAAAAACCGGTTCGCGACTTTTCCGTCTTCAATTGCTTGGAGTTTTGCGAAATCCCCTCGGGCCTTTTTAACATGGGCGCCGATTATGACGACGGGCTGGGCCAGGAATATGAAAAACCCATCCATGGGGTTATTCTCAGTCGGCCCTTTCGTTTGGCCAAATACCCGGTCACCCAAAATCTCTGGGAATTTTGCATGGGCTACAACCCCAGCCAGTTTAAGGGCGATTCCCGGCCGGTCGAGAACGTGACTTGGAAAGAAGTCCAGCTTTTCATTAGCCGCCTAAACGCCACGGCCAATCGCCATTACCGCCTGCCCACCGAGGCTGAATGGGAATACTCGGCCCGGGCCGGAACCTCTTGGCCTTACTACTTTGGGGCCACCCCCGAGGAGTTGCCTCAATACGCTTGGTTTGGCCACAATTCCGGTAACCGTAGCCAAAACGTTGGCCTCAAAGACCCCAATCCCTGGGGCCTCTATGACATGCTGGGTAATGTCTGGGAATGGGTGGCCGATTGGTACGGCGATTACGACTCAGCCACCAGCACCAACCCCAAGGGCCCCACCGAGGGTTCCAGCAAAGTCATTCGCGGCGGGGCCTGGGGCAGTACCCCTTGGCTGTGCCGGGTCACCACCCGAAGCGTCAAAAGCCCTGACGAGAGAAGCCCGCTGATCGGTTTTCGCCTGGCCCTGGACGGCACGGCCCTGACCCACGAATTGCTCCCCGATGACCAGTCCCCCGAAGGTATCATGAGTATCATTGAAAACTCTGGCCTAAGGTTTTTTGAGGTCGACGATTTCCATAATCTCTACCTGGACCCGGAATTCGAAAAAGAGCCCGAGGACGATGATTTTGACCAGGACGACGAGGACGAGTAAAAAAAAACCGCCCAAGGCTTTGGTCAAAGCCTTGGGCGGTTTTTTTGGTTTTTTAAGCAAGTAATTTATTAAGGGCCTCGATGATTTCTTGGGCCTGGCCGACCACGGCCAGATCCGAGCGGCTCATGATGGGCGCCTCGGGGTCCAGGTTAACGGCGATCAGTTTTTGGGCTTGACTAAGCCCGGAAAGCAGGGCGGCCGCCCCGGAAGCCCCCAGACACAAGGCCCACTTTGGGGCGGTCATGGCCCCAGAGACTCCAATCAAGCGCTCCAAGGGGGCCCAGGCGTTCATGGCCACCGGCCGACTAACCCCCCACTCGGCCGAGAGCCTTTGGGCCAGCTCAATGGCCCTGGCCAGGGTGGCCGGATCGCCCAGCCCGAAGCCGGAAACCACCAGGGCCTGGGCCTTGGCTAGATCCAAGCCGCTGGCCCTAACTTCTTCGGGTCGGCCCCCATCCGGCCCCAGACCATCAGGCCCCAGAGCATCCGGATCTAGACCATCCGGCTCTAGTTCCAGCCACCTCTCTGACCCAGTGAACTTTTCCTGCCACAAAATTTCATGGCCTTTGGCCGACCATTCCTTGGAAAGGGCCAAACAGTAAGGCTTTTTCTTTAAGGCCAAGCTGGCCAGCAGATTTTCCGAATAAACGTACTTTTTGGCTAAAAGCCGGGCCCCAACCTCCAGCTCGATTAGGTTAAGCACGGCCGAACCCTTGAGCCGGGCGGCCAAACGTCCGGCCATTTGGGCCCCAAAAAGCCCGGGCGGGAAAAGGGCCAGATCGCCCTCATAGCTCTTAATATGCTCCAAAAGCCTTTCCGGCTGAAAATAATCGGCCTTTAGCCAAACCCTTTCCTGGCAAGGTCCAAAATAGCGACCCAGTTTAGGGCTCTCCTCAAAAGTCCTGACCAAGGTGACATAGCTAATGACCTTAATCTCCTGGCGCCCGGCCAAAAAAGCCCCCACGGCCCCAACCTGGGCCTCAAAGCTTGAGGATAAGCCGTTTAGAAAAACCTGGGCCCGCAGCGCTTCGCTCACTTTAAAATCACCTAAGCCCCCAATCGTTTAAGGCTTTAAGTATCAAGGCGGCCTTTTCCTCGGCCCCACCTTCACTAACAAGCCTAGTTTGACGCCTTCGATCGGGCCGCTCCAGTCCGACTAGCTCAGCGAAACTGTCCCCAGCTAGCTGGGGCCCGGCCAAGATTTCCGGGGCCAAGGGGGCGCTTTTTAGGCGATCTTTAAGGCTGGGCACCCGTAAAAAGGCCGAGGGGGCGTTACCGACGCTAAGGACGCTCGGGCCCAGTAAATTTTGGCTAACTAGGCCCTCATCGCTTAGGCTCTCGACTTCGATTTTGCCCCCAGCCCCGGCCCTAAGCTCGATGACCTCGGTAATTAAGCGATAAGCCAAAAGCTCGGCCAAATACATGGCCGTTAAACCGTTTTGCCCATCGGCCGATCTAGCCCCGGTCAAAATCAGCTGAAAGTCCCGCTGGGCCCAGGGCCAGAGCCGCAGAGCGGCCACATCCGGGGCAAAAGGCTCCTGGCCATCTCTTGAAATGAGCCCGACCTGGTTAAAGCCCAAGGCCAAGAGGCTTTGGGCTACCCGCCTAGCCTGGTCACTATGACCCAGGCTCAGGGCGGCCAAATAGGTTTCCTCGGGGCTCCGAGCCTCCCTAAGCCTTAGGGCCAGCTCCAAAGCGCTTTGGTCGTCTGGGTTTATGATCATTTTGGCGTAGCTTAGCTCGGGCCCCAGCCCCTCTCCCACCTGCCAATCCTCATCAAGAAGATCCTCTAACTTGGGGACCATTTTAAAGCAGACCAAAACCCGCATTTAGCTAAACCGCCTTTACTCGATAGGCCAGATATCGCCCATGTTCATGATCTTATTGGGGTCAAAGGCCTCCTTTAAGGTTTTGAGTATATAGTAGGAGGAGCCGTACTCTTCTTTGATCCAGGCCACCCGGTGTTTTCCGACCCCGTGATGATGGCACATGGAACCGCCTCTGGCCAGAGTTTCTTCAACAATGATCTTTTTTATGGCCAAATGATACTTACTGATCTCCTCTTCGGGCTTGATATTTACCAAATTATAATAGTAAACAAAGTAAATGTTAGCCCCATTGATATAACCGTGCGAGGAATGTCCACCCAGTAGGGTTAGATCAGGCACCTCGGCCCTAACCCTTTTGATGACGGCTTGGTAGATGGGGTAGAGCTCACTCCAATTGGCCGAGATCTCGGTGGTGTGGCCGATATTTTGGGTTTCTTTGATTTCGACCCGTTCCTCGGCTATGGCCTTGGGATCCCAGTTGAGATGGGCAAACCAGCGCTCGATGTGCTTAGGGTCAACGGCCTGGCACTCTGGGTGGGCCTCAACCAAGGCCTTGATGCCAGCGGCCGTGGCCTGGGCCACCCCGGCCGGGCCCTCGGCCATAAAGATTAAAACACAGTTATCCCCGGCAAAGTGTGAGAAATGGTAAGCCCCGTCCTCATGATCGTAGAGCCTAGCTATGGAAGGCTTGTAGCCCTTGACCATGACCTCCCTTAAAATCTCAAAGCCCAGTTTCATGTCCGCTAAAAGGTAGCCCATGAAGTGGTTGTTTTCCGGATAATAGGGGAAAAGCTTGACGGTGACCTCGGTAATGTAGCAAAGGCCGCCTTCGTTTCCCAAAACCACCTGACGAATGTCTGGCCCGGCCGCCCGCCTGGGCACGTTTTTTATCCTGGTGATCTGACCATTGGGAAAAACCGCCTCCAAACCCACCAGCATATCCTCAATGCCGCCATAGAGGGTGGAAAACTGCCCAATGCTGCGGGTGGCCACCAAGCCGCCCATCAGGGCCAGGGGCTTGGATTGCGGCGAATGGCCGGTGGTTAAGCCCAGGGCCCGGCACTTATCGTCCAAGACTTGCAAAGACACCCCAGCCTCACAAGTGGCCTGCATGTTGACCGGGTCAATGGAAATGATCCGCTTCATCCTCGAGCAATCCACCACCACCGAATCCGGCACCACCGTTTCCAAGCCGCCCTCGGTGGCCGAGACCCCGGCCCGGGGCACCAGGTTAACCCCCTGACTGGAGGCCCATTTTAATAGCTCGGCCACCTCGGCGCTCTTTTCCACGTAAAGGATGGCCGCCGGAAGGGGCTGAGTATAAACTCCGCAAATGTTTTCATATTTGCGAAAACGGTCCACGCTGGCCTCCTTTAAGAGCCCTTCTTCAGTAATGACCCGGTCCGGCCCGACTATTTTCTTCAAAGACTCGACTATTTCCGCTCGATTCATATCCTCCACCAACTAAGCCGCCAAAAGGGGCGACCCCATAAAAAAAAAATTTCTAACGGCTCAATTGGCCCTGGTGGGCCAATATTCAAAAATCCCCGGCCAAGCCTTAGTCACTAAAAAAAGGGTAAGCCTTTTTCAAGATAAGGTCAGTATACTGGGTAATCTGGCTATAGACTTCCTGGTAAAGCTTTTGGTAAAAGTCATGGTTTTGGAAATTGGGCTCAAAGCGATCCTTGACCCGGACCATGGCCGCCATGGCCTTTTCAAAACCAGGGTAGACTTTGGTGCCCACGGCGGCGCAGATGGCCGAACCCAGGCCCACGGCCCCGTTTATTTCCGTCCTAAGGGTCGGAAGGCCCATAACGTCGGCGATGATCCGCATAAAAAGGTCGCCGTTTGAGCCGCCCCCGGAAACGATGACCCGTTCGAGCTTAAAATCAAGTTCCTCGACTAGGGCCCGCAAATGGCCGCCCATGGTCAGGGCGATGGCTTCCATAACCGATCGGTACATGTGAACGGCCGTGTGGCGTCCGGTAAAGCCCAACATGACCCCTTTTTTGTAAAGGGCCGAGGGCGGGGCCAACCACTCGGGCACGGTTAAAAGGCCCTGGCTACCCGGGGGCAGCTGGGCGGCCAGAGTGTTTAAGTAATTATCCGTGCTTAGGCCCAATTGTTGGGCCTTTCGCTCGGCCTCTTGGCCCATGATTTCCCGCACCCAGCTGACCGTGGACATGCCCCGGCGGATGCCGCCACTTTCGTATAGAAACCTAAAGGGCTGTGAGGCCATGTTGGTAAAAAGGGCCGCCGAATCGGGCCGAAAATCAGAACCCTCGACCATGGAACAAATGTAGGTGCCCAAGGACAGTAAAGCCGTGCCCTGGCCCAGGGGCCCGCAACCCAAGGCCTCCACGGCCTTGTCGCTGGCCGTGGCCACCACCGGCAAACCCTCCGGCAAACCGGTGGCCTGGGCGGCCTGGTGGCTAATCTGGCCAATAAGCTCTCCGGGTTTAACCAAATCGAAAAGCATTTCTCTGGGTATCTGGTACTTAGCGAAAAGCCCACTATCGCTTATCCAGTCCCAGGTCTCGTAATCAATGGGCCATTGGCCCAGAAGGTTAGCGCAGGTGTCGATTTTTTTTCCAGTCAGCTTGGCCCCAATGTAGCCGGTGGTCGTGGTCAGGTAAGCCACGTTGGGCTCGTCGTTTTCATAGGGCCTAGCTAACCTTAGATCCATCCAGCTCAAGACCGGCTGGGCCAAACTCAGATCGGCCTTTAATAGCGCCCGACAGCAGCGAATGGTGCAAAGACCCAGGCCGACAATCTCACTGACTTTTCCGCCAAACTCCTTAAGGGCTTTTCGGCAAGCCAGTACCAAGGAATCCCACAAATCGTCCCCGGGATGAAAGGCCACCCCTTCCCTAGGCAAAGATAAGGGCTTAAGGGCTTCCACGCCCTGGGCCACCAGATGGCCCTCTTGGTCGAAAATCAAGACCTTGGTGCTTTGGGTGCCGCCGTCTAGGCCAATTAAATATTCCATGATTCACCCTAAAAAAATTTTCCCAAAATTTTTTTTTCCCCAGCCCTCTAGACCAGTAAGTCCAAGGCTTCTTCCAGTTCTGGCCAGAGCTCCTCAAGATCGATAATCAGGCCCACCCGGGCCAGGGCCAAAATGGGGGCCATGGGGTCACTATTGACGGCAATGATGTCCTTGGCCCCGGCCGCCCCGGCCATGAACTGAACCGAACCAGATAGGCCCAAGGCAATCAATAAATTGGGGTTAATCTCTCGGCCCGATAGGCCGATCTGGCGATGGGCCGGGAGCCAGCCCTGGTCGACCACGGCCCTGGTACCGCCCAAAGAAGCCCCCAGTTTATCGGCCAAGCTCTGGGCCCGGGCCAGACCCTGGGGCCCGCCCACTCCCAAGCCGCAAGCCACGACCACTTCGGCCTTTTCCAAGTCATCGTCCAGACTAAGGGGGCTTCGTTTAAGGACCCGGGTGTCGCCATAAACCCTGGGAGCGGCGGCCATCTCCATGGTCGGAAAAAGTATCTGGTCGGGCGAATTGGCCATGACCGGCCCGTTAATGGCTTCCTGGGGCGGCTGACTGGAAACCCTGACCGTGGCCATCTGGGGCCGGGCCTCCGGGGTGACGATCTCGGCCATTAAGTCGCCGCCAAAGGCCGGTCTGGTTTGCACCAAAAGGCCTTTTTCCAGCCTCAGCCCGGTACAGTCGGCCGTAAGCCCGGTGCCCAATTTGGCCGCCACCATGGGGGCCATTTCCCGGCCCCTTTGGTCAGCGGCCACTAAAATAATTTCCGGACAAGCCAGTTTGGCCGCCTTGGTCAAAGCGGCCGCCTTTTCCCCAATGGTGGCTCTGGGCCGGCCTTTAAAAATAAAGACCTTGGATAAGTTTAAGCCGCCAAAGGCGTTTAAGGTCGGTAGGGTTTTGTGCCCAACCATGAGGGCCCCCAAGAGCTTATGGTTGGCTTGCCTGGCCAGATCGCCGGCCAGCCTAGCCAAGTTTCTCGAGGGCCCGGTCAGCTTGCCCCGACTAACTTCGAGCCAAACCAAGATGGCTTTATTGACTTTGTTCACCATTTTGGCCTGACCAAAATGGCAATATTAACTTTCTTCACGATTTGGCCTTTTGGGCCGCTTCGATGATGACCGCGGCCGCCTCGGCTGGGCTGGGTCTGGCCAAGACCCGCTCCGGCCCTTTAGCTTTGTAACATTTTAAGATCTTGGTCGGGGAACCCTTTTCGCCAAAAAGAGGCCCGGCCCCCGAGCCCTTAAGCGGCCTAATCAAATCCTCCAAGCTAAGTTTATTGACTAGCCTGGCTTGTAACTTGGCCTTAAGCGAAGGCAGCCTTAGGGTAAACTTTTCGCCCAATACCGTGATTAAACAAGGTAAGGTCACCTTGGTCTCCAAAAGCTCATCGCGATAAAGT
>JAITJP010000087.1 GCA_031278835.1 Deltaproteobacteria bacterium | reverse complement strand
GCAGATGGCCGACGGGCGGGTCTTCACCGGTCAAGAAGCCTTAAAACAAGGGATGATCGACGAGTACGGCGGCCTTAAGGAAGCCATTACCAAGGCCAAACAATTGGGCGGCATCCCCGCCTCGGCCGATCCCGAGATCATCTACGAAGATGGCCGTTACAGCTTATTCGAGGAACTTTTCGGGGCCAATTTAAGCTTTTTAAACAAGGTCGATTCCACTTTGGACCAAGGCACCAGCATGAAGTTCATTTACCGGCCCGGTCTTTTTTAAAACTCGATTTCGCTGGGGGCCGAGGCGCCCCAAGGCGAAATCGCCTAAACCGGTCCGCGGCCGTTGACTGTCTTAGCGAGGCTTGGCATGGGTTTACACAAAGGACTTCCCCACTCGATTTTGCTAAAACGCTTGGTTGAAAAGTGCGAGGATTTTCCCCCGGACGTAACCGCCCTGGCCATGGAAGTCATTTTGGAGAACTTAAATTTCGCCTTGGGTCTGGGGCGGCCCGTGACCCTTCGGGGTTTTGGGCGATTGATCCCCCGTAAGTACCCTGGCCAAGGCCGCAAAAGGTTTGGCCTGGTCTTTCGCGCCAGTCCCAAGTTAAGCCGTAGGCTTAATCCCCAAACCCCGGACGAGAAAGAGCCCTTTGGTTAGCGGCGTTCGTTAACCCCAATCCCTGGGCAACAAAATAAAAAGCGAAAACCCCTTTCTAGGGGTTTTCGCTTTTTAAGTTTATGGCCCGATGGGGGAGCCAAGCCCTTTAAAAAAGTCTGCCCTCGGCGAAACGGGCCTTGGCCTTAAGGGGTAGGCCCGGGCCCTCGACCACGATTATGGTGCCGGCTAGATGATCGATCTCGTCTTGGGAGTGACAGACGTAGACAATGGGCAGATCCAGACTTTTTAAGCTCTTTAGATAAGGCATGATCTCGTTTTTGCGTTCCTGATCCAAGGCGCTTAAAGGTTCGTCCAAAAAAAGTATCTCGGGCCTGGAGGCCAAGGCCCTGGCCAGGGCGGCCCTCTGGCGCTCCCCTCCGGAAAGGTTGTCGGGCTTACGGTCCATCAGATGGCCAATCCCCAAAATATCTATGAACTTTTCCATGTCCACCGATCGAGGGTTTTTGGTGCGTTTGTTGGCCCGTTTGGCCCCGTATTCAAGGTTCTTTTTAACCGTTAAATGGGGAAATAAGGCCCCGTCCTGAAAAACGTAGCCCATGGGACGGCGATGGGTGGGTAAGAAAAAAGAACCTTCCTGCCACACGCTGCCGTTAACGGAAACGTAACCGTTGGCCCTGGTCAGGCCCGCCAAACAGCGCAAAAAGGTCGTTTTTCCCGCCCCGGAGGGACCGGTAATCACGGTGATGCCTTGCCCGGGAAAGGAGATTTCGAATTTAAAATCCAGGCGAGGGCCCTTATTGGGGGTCTCGAAACTAAGGTCCAAATTGGCGTCAATGGTCATGGGAGAAAAAATTTTTTTCGCGAAAGCGCTTAGGGAAAAAACCGCGACGATTTCTCGCCGGGCCAAAGTCATCGTGATTTCAAAGCCCAATATAGCTTATTTGGTCCTTTATGGCAACCTCCGGGTCGCGAAAAACCTAGCTCCCAGGCCATGGTGGCCTGGAAGCTAGCCCTGTCCTGGCTCCTAAGCCTGGGTTCCCCTTTGGTCCCCGCCGGTTTATTCTCCATCGCCTAAAGTTAAACCCCGCCCCGGTTGGCCTCCCCTTGGTTAATCGTCCTTTTGATCTTTTTTTAGCAAACCCTCAATGCGGTCAAGTTGGGCCTTTAAGCTTATCAATTCGCCGCCCAGGAAGGCCAAGTGGTCGGGTTGCCTATGCAAGGCGCTCTTTTGGCCTTCTTCTTTACCGTCATCACCGGGGCTTTCGCTGGCCTGGGCGTGGTCTTCGTTCATGACTTCGCCAATCGTGTTAACGATTACGCCAATGAACATGTTTAAAACCACGAATGAGCTTAAAAGAATGAAAGGCACGAAAAGAAGATAGGCGTACGGGAAGGTGGTCATGACCGGTCTAGCGATGCCCATGGACCAACTTTCCAGGGTTAGCATCTGGAAAAGAGTGTACATCGACGCCCCAATGGAACCAAACCATTCCGGGTATTGTTCGCCAAAGAGATTGGTGGTTAAGACGGAGAAAACGTAAAAAAATATCACCAATAAAAACGAGATCCAACCGATGCTGGGTAAAGAGCGTATGATGGCTTCTACGATAATCCTAAGCCTGGGGAGCCTGGCGATGAGGCGACTAATCCGTAAGATACGAAGGGATCTTAAAACGGAGAGTTTTCCCGAGCCCGGGACCAGGGCGATGGCCACGATGAGAAAATCAAATATATTCCAGGCCGATTTAAAAAACGAGAGCTTCTCGCAGATTATTTTAAGGGCAAGCTCAACGCAAAAGATGACAATGCACAATACTTCTAGGAAATTGAGAAAACCTCCTATGGTATTCATGATTTTAGAAGATGTTTCTAAGCCTAAAATGATTGAATTAAATATAATTACGAAAATTATAAATTTTTGAATCGAAGGCCAATAAACAAACTTACAAAATCTAATAATAACCGATTCTTTCTTTAGATCCGTAGTCGATCCTTGAGAACGGCTATTGTCATCTAGGTTTTTAGCTGGAATCATATAAAGATCTCCTATTATTGAGAAGAGTTAATTTATTTTCTAACGTTTTGATAACTTACGGTGACGACATATTCGGGTAACTTGCCTTGGGAGGTGTCTACCGTATAAATTATATCTCCGTACATATTGTTAGAATTACGCTCAAATATAGTAAAATTAAGTGAACATTTACAAATTTGAAACCCATTTTCAAGAGTGTTAAAATCACTAAATCTTAATATTGTATTTTTATTTAAGTCTTCTTTTGATCTATTTAAATTTTTCGATATACCATCATACGCAGTATCAATGACAGTTGGTATATAAATTTTACTGTTACAAATAGGTAAATAATACATAAACATATTAAATAAGCCTGATTCAATACATACTAACGAAATGCAAATAAATAGATAGAAAAAACGTTTATAATAATTTTTAGATAGTATTTTCTGGCTTCGTTCAATATTTCCTTGGCACTGAGTTAATGTTTCATTAATTTCTTTTGTGACGGTATGATATAACCATCTATTGGCGATTAAGCCGGAAAATATCCAAGCGTAAATCCATATGAACCAACTTAGTACTTGAGCGTCTTGTCTAAAAATAAGAAGAAATAAAATATCGATAATAATTAACGTGGTAAGTACAGATAAAGCTCTGTCTTTTACATAAAAAGCTAGCCAAAAAATACCAAAAACCAGGGCGCGAAGGTTAAACCTGGGCCTCTCCCCATCATCAATGGCGGCCAATTGTTCCAAAACGTAAACTTTTTTTCCCGCGAATTGAACTCCCAACAAACAGCCCTTGCGAAGTTCTCCCGTTTGTTCTTGGCTAAGATCAGAGCCATGTTCCGGCACCCTTGGGTAAAAAAAATTTACTAGCCGTTTAAAAAAACCCCGCCTTTCCGGACCCCCGCACCCTGGACCGCACCCTGGACCGCCCGCTGGACCAGCCGCTGGGCTGGCCCCTGGGCCACCCCCTGAACCGGCTCCTGGATCGGGCCCTGGTCTGGCCGATGGGCCAGTTTTCCGGCCAGCCGCCTTTGGCGGCTTTTTTGGATTTTTTGGCGTTAAAAAATCACGCGGCTCGGCTAAGCTCAAAGCTAAAGGGGTTTCTCCCCCCGGGTCAATCATGGACGCCCTCCCTCACCCTAAGGACCCGATTGGCGGTTTTTCCAAACTGGCGGACCAAGCTTTTTTTACTCAATGCTTTCCAGGGATACGTCATATTCCAAAAAAGATCCCTTAGAAGTGTCAACTAAATATTCAATATCCAATACTTCGGCTCGTCCGTTTACATCTGATATTATTAATAAGGCAGAACATTTACAATTTTGAAACCCTTTTTCTAGAGTTTTTATATTTGTTATCTCAAAGGAAACATTTTTTGCGATATAATCTTCAGATAAATTTGTTTGTTCTCTAAAGGAATCATGGATACCTTTATTGATAGTGGCTAAATATCCATCTCTTTTACAAACGGGTAAATTTGGAATGAGATAAATAAATAATAAAATATAGACACAAGCTAAAATAATCGCCCTAAAAGTAAATTTTTTATGTCCCTTTGACATTTTTACTAATATAGCTTTACTTTGTTCAAGATTACCCTGACAAAAACTTATAACGCTGGAAATTTCGTTACTAATCGTAAAATACGTCAGTCCATTTACAAAATACGCTGAGAATAACCAGACGCAAATCCATGTAATTATATTTATTATAGTTGAATTTTGTCTAAAAATTGTTATAAAAACTATATTGATTAAAACTGCGAGAACTAATACTATGAATCCTCTTATTTTCGTGAAATACGTCAAATAAAAGGGTCCCAATACCAGACCCAGGCCATTAAACTTAGGTTCAAGGCCCGCGTCAATGTCGGTAAATTCTTTAAGCATCCCGCTATTAGCGGCCGCTTTTTTGTCCCCAAACAAGGCCGCCTGACGAAGTTCCCTTATTTGATCCCGGCTAACGGCATACGGCAGCGGCCTTGGCTTACGGTAAAACGAATTTGGATTTGTCCCCAAGCCCCATTCATGGGGAAAGGGCGATTGTCCCATAAAAGGCGGCGTTTGCCCCAAAAAACCGCCAACCGGAGCCCCGTCAACCTCCGGCCCCGTTACTTGCGACCTATCGTAAGGGCCCTCGGATCCTTGTAAGTTTTTACCCGGCGGCGCCTGTTGGGCGTCCCCGCCACCCGGATCATCCCCGTAAGGGTCGGGGTTTCTAGGCTCGGGCGTGCCCAGGGGCGAGGCCAAAGGCGCGCCTAAATCAAGGCCCCCGGAAGTGCTTTCAACTATGGCTTTAAAAGATTGGGCGTCCTGGGTTCGGGTTTTAAAATTAAGGAGAAGGCTGGTTTTTATGGCCTCGGCCAGGACCGGGTCACGCTCGGCCAGGGCCGCTAAATCGGCTTTGAGGGGATCGTCGCTTCCCGATTCCATGGCCATTTTACGAAGTAAGGCGCTTACCGGGTCCTTTCCGACAAAGCCCTTAAACAGAACCCCTCCCAAAGCGAACATGTCCGTCCAGGGTCCCAAGTTCCCTTGGCGACCCTCAAGTTCCGGGGCTTGGTATTCGGGTTTCTGGGGCGACAAGCTGTCGCCGAACTTGAAAAGTACGGGGGTCCCGTTTGGCTCGATAAAAATGGTCTCGGGATTAAGGTTTAGGTGGAGGATGTTTTGGTTGTGGCCAAACCGTAAGGCGTCAAGAATAGGCGAAAGAAAGGACGTTAACTGATTTTCGGGGAGAAAACCGCCTGGTTGCTTTTTATTAAGGATACTCTGAAGCGTTTCGCCCTCAAAACGCTGAAAAACCCTATAAACGGTGCCATTGGCTGAAAAATGTCCCAGGGCCTGGCAGATGTTGGGATGGACAAGCGTAATCATTTTAACCGTGTCAGAGTTAAAATGATTACAAAGAGATTTAAATTTGTCCTCGTTAGTATTTGTTACCGTACCATCGGACTGCCTAACAGCTATTTCTTTCGGAAATAATTCTTCGATAATAACATAACTGTTTAATTTATTATCTATCGCATTATAATATATACAATTTTCATTACTATCAACAGTTTGTTTGATAGAGTATTTATCTAAAGAAAATTCTTTAGGCAAACTTTTACTGAAAGTCATATATTGTAACTTTTATGTTGTATTTAATTAAACAGGCAGCGATATTGAGATAAAACCACCTTTGGGAAAAACCTAACCCGAAAAAACGCTCCGTTTTATGTGAAATAGTTATCCTATTATGTTAGTATTATATTTAAAAAGAAAACATATACTAAATAAGGCGTACTAATATATGTACTTGGGTTAGTGTCCCTTCAGAAGAATCAACTGAAAATGTAATATTACGAGTTACAGGTTCACCATTTGCTTCTGAGATCGTTACAGCAGCGGAACAATCACAATTTTGAAACCTATTACTGTCACTTTTAATATTTGTTATTTCTAAAGAAACATTTTTAGTTAGATAGTCTTTAGATAAATTTGTTTGTTTGCTAATAATTTCGTATATATAGTATTTAACAGTAGGTAAAAATGCTTTATTAGAGCAAGTAGGCAAATTATAATAGAGATAGGGATATGAGAGGGTATAAACTAGTAATATTAAAACAGATAATAAGCCTAATATTCTAGTTTTGGTCGGATTTCTTACCAATATAGCTTTGCTTTGTTCAATATTGCCTTGGCATAGCTTTAATGTTTTAGAAATTTCATTGCCAATTGTATAATACATCCATCCATTTAAGACGAAACCAGAGAATATCCATGAACAAATCCATATAGCCCAAGTTACTATCGTTATGTTTTGCCTAAAAATTAGGAGCAATATTATTTGGAGCGCAAACACGGCGGCAAATGTTAAGAGACCCCTTTTTTTCGTCCAAATCCCTAAACCAAAAAGTCCCAGCACAAGACCGGCGGCATTAAACTTAGGCCTGGCGCCTCCGTCAATGGCGGTAAACTCTTGAAGCGTCTTGTCGTGTTTCGGAGGTGCTTTCTTCCCAAATAAGGCCGCTTGACGAAGTTCCATCAGTTCATCTTGGCTAATGGCATAGGGAAGAGGCTCAGGCTGGGGAAAAAACCAATTTGATTTTGTCCCTACTCCAGGTTGTTGGGGTAAAGGTGGTCCCATAGCGGGCGGCCCTTGTTGGGGAAAACCTACGCCGGGAGCCCCTCCGTAAGGACCAGCCGCTGGTGGCCCTTGTTGGGGAAAACCTACTCCGGGAGCCCCGCCGTAAGGACCCGCCACGGGCGGCCCTTGTTGAGGAAACCCACCGGGAGCCCCGCCGTAAGGACCCGCCGCGGGCGGCC
>JAITJP010000071.1 GCA_031278835.1 Deltaproteobacteria bacterium | reverse complement strand
CCCCAGGGAAAAAAACTCCCCTAGGCTTAAACTTTATTTTTGCGGCAAGGCCCCTTGATTTAAGGGGCCCAGGGCCAAAGGTGACTTTAAGGCTGGCCCGGGCTTTAAGGGCCCCAGCCAAATTAGGGGGGCGAGAGGCCCCATGGAAACTCAACTTTTTACCACTTATCAGGGCAAAATGTCAAAGGATTTTTTTGGGGCCAGGGCGCCAAATCGGGCCGCCTTAGGTCCCTAGGACCATTAGCCCACCAAGAATAAATTATATCAGTTTTTCGATTATTTAACACAAATCAAACCGGCCTTGGCTAAGATACTGGTTAAGGCCCAGGATTTTGGGTGGGCTGGGCTTAAAGCCACTAGATGTGGTGGTCTGGCCCGGCCGGGGCCGGGGCCCCGGGGCCGGGGAAGGGGGGGGCAAAAAAATAGGTTTTTAAAGCCAAAGCCGGTTAGCTTATTGGCTATTTAAGAATCTAAAAGATATTTTTTTTTGTTTAACCAGGGAACTTATTAAACGAAATAGCCAATAGGCAAAATTTTTAGTAAATTTAAGTTACTTTTAATTGTTTTATAAAGTTACTTTAACTAACCCACAAGGCGGAAAAAAAGCACTTGGCCCTGTCATTAAGCCATTTTGACTTCTTTCTAGGGTCTATTTAGTTTTATACATTATTAAGCCTTTTGTCAAGTTAAGAACCCTCCAGTTCCAGGTCAGGGACAAAAACCAGGCCGGCTTTTTCGAGGGGGGGCTAATTTTGCCTAGCCCAGGGCACGGGCCCGGCCAAAACGGCCCCGTAAAGGCCCCTCAGAGCCTCTCTAAGGCCCCTGGACTGGCCCCCTGGCTAGGGTAGGGGCGACTTAGGCCCCAGGGGCCCTGTAGGGCTCATTTGAGGGCTTGACCGGCCTAGCCCAGTAAGTAGCCCGGCCTTGGCCGGTAGGTTGCTGGGATTGGGGCTGGGGCGGAGAATTTTTCCGGGCCGGGGCCAGCCGCGGGGAGAGCCGGGGGCCGGGATTTAAAGGGGGCCCAGAGTTTTAGGTAAAACTCAAGGAGCCTTGGAACTCTTTGGCATTGAAATTGCATTTTTAGCTGGCGGCCAGAACCGCCCTGGCGGCGGTGAGCCATAGTTCAATAGGAGCGGACCAATGCGAGAGCAAATCAATAACGAAACGGAAAAAGGCCTCCCGGTCGAGCTGACCGAGGAATTAAACCAGGTGCTTGAAGGCGAAAAATTGTTTGAGCTGGGCTTAATCGACCAGGCCAAGGAACTCTTTCAAGCGGCCGTGGAAGTGTGCCCCGGTAACGTCCAGGCCTGGAACAATCTGGCCGTGGCCGCCCTGACCCAAGGCGACTCGGCCCAAGCCAAGAGATTTTTAAAACAGGCCATCGAGCTAAAACCGGATTTTTTGGAAGCCCGCTTTAACATGGCCGAGATCCATTGCCTCGACGGCAAGTGGTCACAGGCGGCCAAGGAACTCCAGACCATCTTGACCTTTCGGCCCGAGGATCTGCCCACCTTAAAGCGTCTGGCCCATGTTTACGTCAACATGGGTGAGCACGACAAGGCCAAAAAACTCTTGGATAATTCCGACAACGTCGGGGCCATGAAGGCTTTTATCGATTCTTTGTGGCTGGGCATTAAGTTTTTTACCATGGCCGAGGGCCTGACCAATCGAGAGAGATTGGAAAAACTCATGTTGGCCGTTCTAAAGCTCATTGACGGCCAAGACGGCCGCAGCCAAGTCTTTAGACTGGTGGGCACTGACAGCGAAAGCGGCCGGGAGGTGGTTTTGCAAGGTCTTTCGGAGCATTTTTACTACCAGGAAGCCAAAGAACTCAATGACGAAGTCGCCCCCAATAAGCCCGAGCTGATCCTGACCATCGGCAACAACCAAGATTGGGAGGTCTTTAGGGAAGCCTTAAGGGAAGAGATGCGGGCCGAGGGCGGCTGTTTGGGCGATTTCACCCAAACCAAAAAAATCCTCAAAAACGACTCCCGTTTCGCTAAATACCATATCGAGGCCACCCTAAAATACTTCCTGGCCAACGTCGGCCCTTGCGACTGCCATGTCCTTAGAGCCGTGCTGGTTTAGAAAAAAGCCCTTGCCCGCCTAGCCCATCAGGGCTACCAAAAAACGGGCCAGGAGCTAGTTTGGAGAAGCCATGACTTTTGATCCGAACCAACTATTAAACAATCCGGCCAACCTCTTGTCCTTAAAGGGCCAACTGGTGCCCAGGGCCATGGAGGAAGCCAGTCTTCAGCCGGTGCCCCCACCGCCTTACGATCGGGCCATGTACGAAAACGCCTACGGTCGTTTGGGCTTACTAAGAATCGCCAACGTGGTCGATCTGGGCTGCGGAGTGGGTAACTTCACCGGGGTCATGGTCAGCCGCCGTCAAAAGCCCGAGCTCTACCTGGGCGTGGACTTAAGTCACAACAATATCAAGATAGCCAAGGCGGCCTATCCCGGCTGGAGCTTTATTTACGGGGACTTTAACGATCCGGCCGTAAGACAACAATATGAGCGCTACGAAGCTTACCTACTCCTAAACATGATGGACGTCATGGAGGACGAGCTGGCCTTTCTGGACACCGTGCCCAGCGAAAAACCGGTCCTTTTTTCCATGCCCCGTTTTCCCAAAGAAGGCTCCTTGCGCTATTTTGACGATCCAGCCCAATTGCGTGATCGCTACTCCAATCACCTTTCCATAAAAAGCGTCGGCCGCTTTTCTGAGGCCCCGGGCCAAAGCTATTCCATGGTGGTGGCGGTCCGCTGGTAAGGCCCAAAAATGTTATCGAATCTAAAACTGGGCCCCCGGCGTTTGGCCCAAGCCGAAAAACTAATCGAGCTAGCCAAGACTAGGCGGGTCGAGATACTGGCCCACTTCTACCAAAGGCTCGAGGTTAAGGCCCTGGCCCACTTTGTCGGCGGCACTTTGGGACTCCACCAAGCCGCCCTAAATAGCCAGGCCCAGGCCATCATGATCTGCGGGGTGGATTTTTTGGCCCAAAACCTGGCCCGTTTACGGCCGGATCTAAAGATCTTAGTGCCCCGCTCGGACGCCGATTGCCCCTTTAGCCAATCAGTTGGCCCCAGGGAAGTCAAAAAACTTAGGCTCAATTACCCCAATCACCTTTTGGTGGCCGACATCAAGGCCTCCGGGGCCCTTCGCGATTTATGCGATCTGGAAATCTCCCCCAGCGGGCAGTTTCCGGCCAATCTTGAGCCCGATAAGGCCCTGGTCTTACCGGCCCGGTCAACCGGCCAGCCCGGCTCCAGGCCCTGGGCCCATGAGCCCCAGGCCCTCTGTCAAGTCCACTACCAAGTTACTTTCGATCAGGTCCAAAAGGCCCTGATAAAATTTCCCGGGGCCAAGCTGGCCGCCAACTCCCTATGCCGGCCCGAGGTGCGGCACCTGGCCGATCTGGTCGGCGACAGTCAAACTATTTTTGAGGGCTGCCTTCAGGCCGACCCAGGCGACTGGTTGGTAATTTGCGAAAGCGGCCTGGTGGAATGGCTAAATATAAAAATGCCCCAAAGCCGTTTTTTTGAGCCAGATTTGGAGATATTTTGTCCAAACATGAAACTTACCAACATCAAAGATATGCTCCAGGCCCTGGAAGCTGAGCTCTTGGCCCCGGAAAGGGCCCCTAAAGTTACCAGTCTGACCGGTCAGGTTGGCTAAAAAAAAAGTTTTTCTGGATATTTTCAGCCTAAGGCCGAAAAAGGCGGTGAGGTAAAAAAACCAGCGGCCAGACCAGAGCCCTTGAGTAAAGACCTTGATTACAATTACCGTTATTTAGGGCGGTTTTAAAGTTTTTTTACTCATCATCTTGTCCGGGCTAAAAATTTATGGTTTAATTTTACTTCAATTATCCTGAGGGATGTTGGCGAGAAGATCATGATTTACTTTGACAACGGGGCCACCTCCTTTCCTAAACCGGCCCAAGTGGGAACGGCCATCATGGCCGCCTTGGCCGCCCCGGCCAGTCCCGGGCGCAGCGGCCACGCCCCGGCCATGGCCGCCGGAAGAACCATACATCGGGCCAGAAAGGCCCTGGCCAAGCTTTTTGGGCTAAAAGAAAACGGCCGGATTTGTTTTGGGCCCAATATCACCTGGGCCCTAAACCTGGCCTTGATGGGCCTGAGTCTGGAAAAAGGCCAGCACGTTTTGTCAGGCTCCTTGGAACACAATTCCACGGCCCGGCCCTTGGCCAAACTTAAGGCCGAAAAAGGCCTGGATTGGGAAATCGTTCCAGCCCGCCAGGGCCAGCTGTGGGCCGAGGATTTCGCCAAATTGATTAGGCCCGAAACCAAACTGGTGGTCTTAAATCACGCTTCCAACGTCAGCGGGGCCTTGGCCCCGGCCCGGGCCATCAAAAAGGCCATCGGCCAGGTGCCCTTGTTACTGGACACGGCCCAAACGGCCGGATCGGTGGACTTGGATGAGGCCGGCTCCTGGGTCGATCTGCTGGCCTTTACCGGGCACAAGGGCTTACTGGGCCCCACCGGCACGGGCGGACTTTGGGTTGGGCCTAATATAAATTTGCGCCCTTGCTTGGTTGGCGGCAGCGGCAGCCGCTCGGAGAGCTTGGAGCATCCGGATTTTTTACCAGACGCCTTGGAAGCCGGAACGGCCAATACCCACGGGTTGGCCGGCCTGGCCGCCGGGGTTGAGTATATTCTGCAAGTCGGGCGGGAAAGCATCCGGGCCCACGAATTAAGTCTAACCCAAGACTTTCTTAAAGAAATAATCAAGATCGATGAGCTCACTTTACTAGGCCCGGGCCCGGGCCAAAGTGAGCGCGTGGCCACGGTCTCGATTAATCTCAAGGGCTGGTCCTCCTCGGATCTGGCCGGGGCCCTGGAGCGCGACTACGGCATCCTGACCCGGGCCGGACTGCACTGCGCCCCCCTAAGCCACCAGGCCTTGGGCACCTTCCCGGGCGGATCGGTGCGTTTTTCCTTCGGACCCTTTAATAAGCCCGAGGAGATCAAAATCGGGGTCAAGGCCTTAAAAAGCCTGGCTCGTCAGAAAGGATGATAAAAAAATATGCCTGCCCTGGGCGGAGCCGAGATTATCTTGATCTTTCCCTCCAATACGGACATCCTAAACGCCGAAGACCTCCTAGAGGAAAAGGGCCTGCCCTTTATCCTGGTGCCCGTGCCTAAGGAAGTCAACCCCAATTGCGGCCTGGCCATAAGTTTGGCCGAAAACGACCACGACCTGATCCTACCGGTCCTGGAAGCGGCCGGTCTAAGACCCTCGGCCGCCTATCGCCGCCAAGGCGATGATTTTTCCTGCCTACACCTGGATCACTAAAGGGCCCTCGGCTGGGGCCTTTTTGGGGTCCAGTCCGGCCTCCCGCCCTCCCTTTCTGGCCTTCCTTAGGGTTTTTTGGGCTCTTCTCGAAAAACCGGCTTTATGCTAAACTTAGTTTTTAAACCAAACTGGGACCAATGGCCAGCCCCCAAAGCCCCAAGGGGCCAGCTTGGTTATTTTTTATTTTACCAAGGGGATGGACAGATATGGCCACGCTGACCAGAGAGCAAGCTTGGGAACTTTTAACCAAATACAACAAGGAAGCCTTTCACCTTAGGCACGCCCGGACCTTGGAAGGGGTCATGCGCTGGTTTGCCCAGGAGCTGGGTTACGGCCAAGAGGCTGATCATTGGGCCCTGGTCGGCTTACTCCACGACATAGATTTTGAGCTCTACCCCTCCGAGCACTGCCTAAAGGCCCCGGAGCTTCTAAGGGCCGGCGGGGCCGATGAAGATTTGATAAAATCGGTGGTCAGTCACGGTTACCAGTTAACCGTGGAGGTCAAGCCCGAACACGAGATGGAAAAAGTCCTTTACGCCGTGGACGAACTAACCGGCCTGATTTGGGCCTCGGCCCTGATGCGGCCCTCCAAAAGCGTCAGCGATCTGGAACTAAAATCGGTTAAGAAAAAATACAAAACCAGCACCTTCGCCGCCGGCTGCTCCCGGGAAGTCATCGAAAAAGGGGCCAAGATGCTGGGCTGGGAACTGGACCAGTTAATCGAAAAAACCATCCAGGCCATGCGGGCCGTGGAAGCGAGCTTAAACGATTAAAGGCCCCCGGGCCCTGGAGGGCCCGAGGGCTCGGCCCCCGGGGCCCTGGGGGGCCCTAGGCCCGGTAAGAAGTTGGCCAATAGGGCCAGGCTGGGCAGCTCGATTAAGGGCCCGATAATCAGGGCCAAGGCGATCAGGGGCTGATCGGGAAAGGCCCCGATGGCCACGCTTAAGGCCACCGGGGAGTTCCTGGCCAGGGTGGTTAGATTTAGGCTTACCGAGTCCTCATAATTAAAGCCCATCAGGGCGGAGATTAGGCGAACCAGCCAAAAATTTAGGATAAAAAAGGCCAAGACCGGGACCAAGAGCCAGAGAAAAATATCGGGCCGCTCCAAGATGGTCTGGCCCTGTCCGGCGAACATGCATAGTACGGCCAAAAAAAGATACCAAAACCTTAGGCCGGGAAAAAGGCCCCTTAGGACTTGGTTAAGTTTGGGCCGCTGGGCGCTTAGGGCCGAGAGCATTCGGGCCACCAGTAGGGGCACGAATAAAACCAAGACCACCTGCCAGAGTAGATAGAGGGGCTCAGACTTTCCGGCCAGACCGCCAAAAAGCCAGAGATAGACCGGTAAGAGTAGCAGCTGAAGGATCAGGTTTAGGGGCAAAATAGAGGCCGACAAAGCTAGATTGCCCCGGGCCATGGCCGTAAAAACCAGGTACCAATCGGTGCAGGGCGTTACCAAAAACATAATAAAACCGATTTGGAGATCGTTTGAACTAGAAAGAAAGATTTTTGCCAACAAAAAACCGAAAATTGGAATCCATATAAAGTTAATGGCCAGTGAAGTTAGGGAAAATTTTAGATGGCTAAAGCCTTTTTTTAGCTCTTTAAAGGGAATGTCCCAAAAAACTCCAATCAACATTAAGATCAAAAGGATTTGAAGCCATGGACCAAGCTGGCCAGAAAGACCACTAAAGTGTCCCAAAGCCAGACCAATTAAGGCGGCCACGGCCAAAAGAATCGGTTCCAATTTCTCGATTAGAGTCAAAAGGCGCCTCACTTGGGTAGGATTCTCTCTAAATTAGTTTTATAACCTAGGCTAATTTATATAGATCCTAATAGATATCAGGCCCTAAACATTCTAACAATTGTCAGTCTATTTTTATAAAATAAAAATTCTCGTTAGACCTTAATTAATTTAAACTTACTTTCAGGTTCTAGGCAAAAATTTCTTTTGTTAAAAGTGGCCATCAATTAAGCTATGTAAAAAAATTGACAGAATTTCTCCAAAGTATTTCAGAACTATCGTAAGCCCGCTCATTAAAACCCGTTTTAGACACGGGCTAATAAACTATTGACAAATTCTTTCCAGACTGATATTAAAGTAATATGAAGATTAAACTTACCATATCGAAACTAATTTACAAGGCTTGTCTAAAGGCCTCCCTGGTGGTGGCCGTGGTTGGCCTTTCGGCTCTGATTTCCCATCTAGAGCTTAAAGCCCGCCTGGACCATCAGGAGGCTGACCCAGTGGTTTCCAAGGTCAAAGTGCCCCAGGAAACTAAAGTTCAACCCATCAAGATCGGCCTGGCCCCCAACCCCTATCTCTTGGCTCAAGTTAAGGATCAAGCCAGCCAAAAACCGGTTTTTGACAAAAAATCGACTCGTTTCGACGAGATGATTGAAAAGGCCGCCCGAGAGCATCGCATCTCGCCGGCCCTGGTCAAGGCCGTCATTCAAGCCGAGTCGCGCTTTGACACCCGGGCCGTTTCGGCCCAAGGGGCGGTTGGCTTAATGCAGATCCTGCCCAGTACGGCCCGTTCCATGGGCGTATCGAGTCCCCAAGAGCCCTATAATAACATAACCGCCGGGGTCCGTTACCTAAAAATGCTTTTGGAGGAATTTGGTAACGACGAATATCTAGCCTTGGCCGCTTACAACTGTGGACCCGACACCATCAAACGCTACGGCGGCCAGATGCCGCCCTTTAGCGAGACCAGATCCTTTGTCCGTCAAGTCATGAGTTACTATCAGTCTCATATTGAATCCTAAAAATTGGGCTCCCAACCACAAGTCAAAACAAACACCCGCCCCTACCCGCCTTCCCGCGGGTCCGGGAGTGGGGAAGCTTTCCAAAGTTAAGCCCTAAGGCCATGGCCTTAGGGCTTAACTTTTTTTTGGCGGCCCGCTTGGACGGGCCTTATTTCTATTAATAGAAATAAGGCCTATCGTTATTTAAACGAGAAACTATGCTGATAAGTTTCATGCTGTTTATGCCAAAGATGTGTCTTAGGCGATTATAGAGATTAACGTTACCATAAAAGTAATCGGAATCCTGAGAGATATCTAGAAAAAATTCTTTAAGAGAGGAAATAACGGAAATAAGACAATCGGTGATGCTTTCCACCGAGGTGTTTATATCATTTAAGAATTTTTTGTATTGGATATCATCCAAGATCTCGTAATATTCGGCCTGGCCAATGGGTAGGCCCAGCTTGGTGGAGAGGGGCTGATAGACCCGGGAGGGCACTAGATCTTGAAAAGGCGAGACGGTCAAGTAGTAACCATTGGGCTCTTCTTGACTGACGTTATAAATAACCGAAAAGTCTCTGGCTTTTTGCTGACTGTTACCGATTAAAAAGTTAAAAACCGATAATTTGGTAAAGTCAGTAAGAGAAGTCTTATGATTACGGACTTTGAGACTATTTATAAGCTTATAGCAGTCCCGATAACCTGGGGCCTTTTCATGCTGAGCCCCGCCATAGCCCAGGGCCTGGCAAAAATTTTCCCGGTGCCGCCTAGAAACCTTGCCAGCCGGATCGACCCCGCGATCGACCCTTTCGATTAAAAGGGCGTGATTACCGTACAAATTTAAAATTTCAAAGGCCGGAACCGGTAAATTTATAAATTTAGCCATTTCCAAGCAAAAAGCCTCGGTTAAACAGAGATTTTTATACTCTCTTAGGCTAAATTTTAACTCATGAGTGGTCGGGGCAT
>JAITJP010000053.1 GCA_031278835.1 Deltaproteobacteria bacterium | reverse complement strand
CAACTGCGCTTCCTCGTGCCGCTCGGACGCCCCTTCCCTTCGAGGCTTTACCAACGCCGGCCTTTTCGCCCAAATCGCCTCGGCTCTGTAGTCGAGCCCAGCCAGAGACGCCCGTCCCTTGGGGACGGGCGATGGGTTTGACTATTTAAAAAAAATCAGGTTCCCCGGTTTTCCGCGAAACAGTCCCGGGACGAATTGAGGTTTTGTATGAGTGAATTTGAACCAAAAATCGTGGCCTTCTTCTGTAATTGGTGCACTTACGGGGCCGCGGATCTGGCTGGCGTCAGCCGGCTTGATTACCCCCCGAACTTTAGGGTGGTGCGTCTCCCTTGCACCGGACGCCTCAACCCCAAGTTTATCATGGAGGCCTTTAAACGCGGCGCCGACGGCGTGTGGGTGAGCGGTTGCCATCCGGGCGATTGCCACTACATCGCCGGTAACTACTACGCCCGTCGCAAGTTTGTCTTGTTGCATCAACTCTTGGAGAGCATTGGGGTGGATCCCAATCGCCTTAGATTTTCTTGGATCTCTTCGGCCGAGGCCAACAAGTTCCAAGCCATGGCCAAAGACGTGGTCGAAAACGTCAAGGCCTGTGGGCCCAACCAGACCTTCCGTAAGGAAGAGTTGAAGCTGGGCTTGGCGGAGGTGGCCTAACATGCCTCAGCTAAGCGAAATCACCAATAAAATCAGGGAGAGCGCCAAAAAGCTATTGGCCGGTGGTCAAGCCGACGTGGTCATTGGCTATCGCCAAGGCACCGTTCCCATGGCCACGGCCCCTTTCTTTGCCCGGACCGCCGAAGATTGTGACCAGCTGGTTTGGAGTAACTTCGCTCGGATCAATTTGGCCAACTATCTTTCCGGCCGCCCCGGCAAGGTGGCTTTGGTGGCCAAGGGTTGCGACGCCCGAAGCGCCGTGGGCCAAGTGACCGAAAATCAGATCCTCAAAGACAACCTTTACCTGATCGGCGTTCCCTGCTCGGGCATGATTGACAACAATCTGGTCGTGGCCAAGGAAACCCGGCCCATCAGTGAAGTCATCGAAACCACCGACGAGGCCATCACCGTTAAAGGCAACGGTTTTTCCACTGACATCAAAAAGGAAGAGGTTTTAAGACGCAATTGCAAAACCTGCGTCAACCGTACTCCGAAACTGGCCGATGAGCTCATTGGCCCCGAAGTCAACGGCGCCGCCGCCGACGATTTTGCCGACATTAAGGCCCTTTTGGGTAAGAGCCTGGAAGAGCGCATGGCTTACTTCAAGGACTTGATCAAAGATTGCCTGCGCTGTTACGCTTGCCGTAACGCCTGCCCACTGTGCTATTGCCCGATCTGTTTCGTTGACGAGACCAGGCCCCAGTGGCTTGGCAAGTCCACGGACGCCATGGATACCATGACCTTCCATTTGTTACGGGGCCTGCACTGCGCCGGCCGCTGCACCTCCTGCGGCGCTTGCGAAACGGCTTGCCCGGTCAACATCAAGGTCAGGGAGTTTAACCGTATCATGGAACTGACGGTTCAAACCAATTGGCATTACGAACCTGGTCTGAGCTGGGATCAAAAACCCCCCTTAACCATGTTCCAAACCGATGACGCCGCAGATTTCATCAAATAGAAAGGCCAAGAACCAAGATGTCGGTATACATAATTAAACAAAACGCCTTGGCGGATTTTTTCAAATCCCTCGCCACCGGGCGCCGTCTGCTTTCGCCCCAAGGGCTGGGAGACAAGTGTAAGCTGGAGGAGACGCCGCCGGATCAGGTCAGTCTGGACTTCACCAACACCCACATGTCGCCTAAGTCTCTGTTGTTTCCCCAGACCGAGAGGCTGATGGCCTTCCATAATGACCACAACAAGCCCGATGGCTACGTCTTCCAGAGCGCCGGCGACCAAGGGCAACCGACCGTGGTTTTTGGCATCCGGCCTTGCGACGCCCGGGGTCTTTCCATTGCCAATAAGGTCTTCCAAAACGACCGTTTCACTGACCCCTACTGGAAGGGCAAGTTTGATCAAAGCCTTTTTATCGGTTTGGCTTGCGACACCCCGCTGCCGCAGTGCTTTTGCGCGGCCATGGGCGGATCGCCTTTTGGCGAGAGCGGGCTGGACCTTTTGGCTTTCCGCCAAAGCGAGGCTTTGGGCTTTAAGGCCCTAACCGATAAGGGCACTGAGCTTATGAAGGCGGTCGGGGCCCAAGAGGCCGATCTGGCCGCGGAGATGAAGTCACTTGAGGCCAAGGCCATCGAAAGCCAAGGCCTTAAGCCGGACCTCAAGCCCATCGACAATCTGGACTTGATGGACCTTTTTAAGGATCCCCATTGGGAGGCCACGGCCGAAAATTGCCTCAATTGCGGGGTCTGCACTTTCTTTTGTCCCACCTGCCATTGCTTTGACATTCAAGACGAAAACAGTGAGCAAGGCGGGGTCAGGATGCGCAATTGGGACACCTGCATGAGCTGGCTTTTCACGGTTCACGGCACCGGTCATAACCCCAGGCCGACCAAGACCGAGCGGGTCAGGCAGCGTTTCATGCATAAACTCAAGTACATCCCCCTAAAACAGGACGGCGTCCGTGGCTGCACCGGTTGTGGCCGCTGCGTGGTCATGTGTCCGGTCAACATCGACATCAGGTCGGTGGCCTTGAAAATGGCCCAGACCGCCCCGAGTCCGGCCTAAAGAAGGTGCGAAAGTGAACAATCCCTACCTCCCCTATCCCGTGCGTATCGCCGAGATTCGCGTCGAGACCGAAGACAAGAACCTCAGGACCTTTAAATTTGAATTCCTCAACCCCGAGGATGAGGGCAAGTTTGCCTATCTGCCAGGTCAATTCGCCGAACTCTCGGTGCCCGGCCAGGGCGAGATCCCCATCGGCATCGCCTCCTCGCCCTCGGAAAAAGGCTTTGTCCTTTTCACCGTCAACCGGGTCGGCCAAGTCTCCAGTTACATGCACAACATGAAGCAAGGCGACATCATGGGCATCAGGGGCCCCTTGGGTCACCCCTACCCCTTGGATAAGCTCAAAGGTCGCAACCTAGTCATCATCGCCGGCGGTTTTGCCGTGACCACGCTGCGCTCGACCATCACCTATCTCTTGCAACCCGAGATTCGTCCGGACTTTGGCAAGATCACCTTTATCTACGGGGCCAGAACCCCCGGCCTGTTACTCTACAAAGACGAGTGGATGGCCTGGGAAAAGCGCGACGACATCGACGTTTTCGTCACCATCGACCGCGAGGTCCCCAACTGGGACTACAGGGTCGGCTTCGTCCCCGCCGTGACCAAGGAGGTCTGCCCTCCGCCGGAAAACACCTCCGCCCTCATCTGCGGCCCGCCGGTCATGATCAAGTTCACCCAGCCCGTCCTCGAGGAGGCCGGCTACCAGCCCGAGAACATCATCATGAGCCTCGAGAACCGCATGAAATGCGGCCTGGGCATCTGCGGCCGCTGCAACGTCGGCCCGGAGTACGTCTGCAAGGACGGCCCCGTCTTCACCCTGGCCCAGCTTAACCGCCTGCCCAGGGAATACTAAACGTCCGCCAAGACCCGACGGGGCGACCCCGCCCCGAAAAAACGCGAACCCGGCCAATGGCCGGGTTTTCGTTTCCAGGCCCCCTCCCCCGCCCCCACGACGGGTCTAACGGCTAGCCCACGAAATAAAAAAGCCGCTCACGGCGGCGGTCAATCTCCCAAACAGGCATAAAGTATATCACGGTCACTGGGCCGTGTCAAGCTTTTTTTCGCTTGCCTCAAAAAAAACGCGAGCCCGGCCCAAAGGCGGGTTTTCGTCTCCTGGCGCCCTCCCCCGGCCAGCGGCGGGGCTAACGGGCGTGGCCCGGGAAATAAAATCCGCCGATATCACGCCACATGCTCGGGGTAGCGATATTACGGGTCAAGTCGCCTGGCAAATTTGGTGCCCAAAATTAATGATCTGAC
>JAITJP010000469.1 GCA_031278835.1 Deltaproteobacteria bacterium | reverse complement strand
TGGAATTTATGGGCCGCAATAACGAGTTGGCCAACGTGGAAAGCGCTTTGACTAAGTTTGAAGGTCTTCTAGCCGAACTTACCAAGTTATTGGAAGAATGGAAGGAAGAAGAAGGCGACATTGAGTATGAAGATGAGGACGATGATTAGAACTTATGAGCATAAATAGCCCTAAGGTTGGGTTATTTTTTTGACAGAGGGTTAACTATACTGGAATATTTTGGCTAAAAGTCTTAACTTCTAACTATTTAGTCGCTAGGGCCTTTTAATTGTAATGGTTTAAGTAAAGGGCCAGGGCCTGCCCAAAAGGGCCCTGACCAGGGTCCTTGATGGGGCACTAGGTCGTATTTTTGTTGCCAAAGGCCTCCTGGTCGGCTAAAATCGTCTGGCCTTTTTTTGTTTAGAGGCTGGCTTTAGGCTTTTTTAATTTTTTTCAGTGATTTCGCTTAAGCGAGGCGCCAAATAGAGAGGTGACGTCACAGCATTATGGAAAAAAACCCCGAGTCTCAAGACCTATTAAAAGGTCAGGGTGAGTCAAACCAAGAGCTTTCCGAGCGCGGTTCATTTATTCAAGCCAGAATCCAAAAGGCTTTGGACTTGGTCGCTGCCGGGATTCCCATTCATCCCAATACCTTTAGGCCCGAGCACTCCGTTGAATCGGTCAGGGCCCAGTTGGGAGAGCTTAGTAGCGAAGAACTGGTAGAGAAAAACGAGAGCCGTAAGCTGGCCGGTAGATTAATGGCCAAGCGCGATTACGGCAAATCGATTTTTTTCGATCTGCTGGATTCTACCGGTAAGATCCAGATCTACGCCCGCCAGGATAAGCTCACCGCCGAGACCTATGAGCTGGTCAAGAAATTTGACCTAGGCGACATCGTGGGCCTGAGCGGGCTTTTGTTTAAGACCAAGACCGGGGAATTGACCGTTTCCATAAGCCAAATCGAACTGATCACCAAGAACATGTGGCCGCTGGCCGAAAAATACCACGAAATGAACGTGGAGCTTAAATATCGGCGCCGCTATCTTGACCTGATCATGAACGAAGATTCTCGCCGGGTTTTTAAACTGCGTATCGCCATCATCCAGTCCATTCGGGATTTTATGTTAAAAAAGGCTTTTCTCGAAGTCGAGACGCCCATGTTACATCCCATCCCCAGCGGGGCCACGGCCAAGCCCTTCATTACTCACCATAACGCCCTTGACTTGGACCTTTATTTGCGGGTGGCCCCGGAACTTTATCTAAAAAGACTTTTGGTGGGCGGCTTTGATCGGGTCTTTGAGATAAACAGATCTTATCGTAACGAGGGCATCAGCGTCCAGCATAATCCCGAGTTTACCATGATGGAGTTCTATCAGGCTTATGCCAATTACTTCGAACTAATGGATTTTACCGAAGAACTGTTCGAAAACGTGGCCTTGGAGTGCTTAAAGACCACCAAGATAAGCTACCAGGGCCAAGCCGTGGATCTGACCAGGCCTTGGAAAAGGATCAGTTTCGCCGATAGCTTAGTGGAAGTGGCCAAAATGCCCAGGGAGGCTTTAAACGATCGAGACCTGGCCCTAAAGTTCCTGGCCGGTCTGGGCGTGGAAATGGAAGAAGAAAAGGTCCAGGGAAAGATCTTGGCCAAGATCTTCGATTTGGCCGTTGAGCCGACCTTACTTGACCCCACCTTCGTGACTTTATATCCGGCCGACATTAGCCCCTTGGCCAGAAGAAACGATCAGGATCCCACTTTAACCGATCGTTTCGAGCTTTTCGTGGTGGGTAGGGAATTGGCCAACGCCTTTTCCGAGTTAAACGATCCCCTCGACCAAAGAAAACGTTTTCTCGATCAGATGCAGGAACGGGCCGACGGCGACGAGGAGAGCATGGTCATGGACGAGGATTACGTCCGGGCCCTCATGTATGGCATGCCGCCGGCGGCCGGGGAGGGCGTGGGCATTGATCGTTTGGTCATGTTGTTGGCCGACGTGCCCTCGATTAAGGACGTTTTGTTTTTCCCGCTCTTGCGTCCGGAAGATCAATTCTAACTTATGCCAGGAGTCGGTTTTATAGAGCCTTTGAACTTAAGCTTAAAAGGTTTTTTTGAGGCCCGCGCTCAGGCCAGTTTTGGCCTTAAAGTCAAGGCCAGGGCTGGCCTAGAGATGGCCCTTAGGCTTATGGGCCGGAAATAAATGGGCATAGAAAGAAGCATTGCCCTTAGGTATTTGAGGGCCAAGAGAAGAAATTCTCTTTTGTCCCTGATCTCCGTTTTGGCCGTGGGCGGGGTGGGCCTAGGCGTGGCCGCCTTAATCGTGGTTCTTTCCGTTTTGGCCGGCTTTGAGACAAACCTTTTTACCAAGCTTTTGGGCTTTACCGCCCACGTCATCGTACATAGGGCCGACGCCCCCATGACCGGTTGGTCCGAGCTTATCGAAAAAATTCGAGCCGTCCCGGGCGTGGCCAAAGCCGTGCCTTTCGTAAACGGTCAGGTCATGATTAGTTCCTTCGAAGGGACCAGCGGCATCCTTTTGATGGGTCTTGACCCGATCGTGGCCAGAGATACGGGCTTTTTCGAACAGCTCCATTTGTCAGAGCGTTCGGAAGAAAACTTAATCACTCAGCCCATGAAACCGCCCTGGGACATTCCCCCGGACGAGTTTGGGCGGCCCCAGTCTCTGGATCCCGAACTCTTGTGGCAGGGGGTACCCTTAAGCGATCAAGGTGACGATATTGGCCAGGCTCCCAAACAAAGGCCGATATTAATTGGCCGGGAGCTGGCCTACTTTTTGGGCGTTGATACCCTTTCTCGGGTTAAACTTATTTCGCCCTTTGGCCGCATCACCCCCTTGGGTAGCCGGACCCCCTTAAACCGGGTCTTTACCGTGGCCGGGACCTTTCAGGCCAACTATTACGACTTTGACACCAGGGTGGCCTTTACCACCTTGGAAGAAGCCCAGGATCTGTTGGGCATGAACCGCGACGAGATCTCTTCAATCGAGGTCTACGTTGACGACATCTATCAGGCCGATAAAATCAAAACGGCCATTATAAACTCCATCGGGGTGGAGGATTACTGGGCCAGGGATTGGATGCAGATGAACATGAGCCTATTTTCGGCTCTAAAACTGGAGCAGACGGCCATGTTTGTCATTTTAACCTTAATTATCCTGGTGGCGGCCTTTAATATCGCCTCAACCTTGATTATGATGGTAACGGAAAAAACCAAAGACATCGCCATCCTCAAGGCCATGGGGGCCACCTCCAGCCAGGTCAGGCGGATCTTTACCATTCAGGGCCTGATAGTCGGAACCATTGGCACCTTGGGCGGCTTAATCTTTGGCATTTTGATTTGCCTTCTTTTGCAGCGCTATGAATTTATTTCCCTGCCCCCGGGCATTTATTTAATGAGTACCTTGCCCGTGGAGATGAGACCCTTACAAATCGTGGCCATAACCCTGGTCTCCTTACTGATTAGTTACCTGGCCACCCTCTACCCCTCGCGTCAAGCGGCCAAGATGGACCCGGTTGAGGCCCTTCGCTATGAGTGAGCCGGTGGCCAAAAACTCCTTGGCGGCCGGTGCCCAGGAAAAGGGCCCGGAAACTGGCCCCTATTCTAGCCAGGAAGTTTCCCAAGAAACTTCTAAAGCCAGCCCCCAGCGGGCCAAGGGTTTAAAACCGCCCATCAGCCGGGAGATTGGCCCCGGGGCCATAGCCAAAGCCGACCAAAACCAGGCCTTATTGGAGGCCATAAAATTAAACAAGGTTTTTTCCACCGGTAGCGAGGAGCTGGTCATTTTAAAGGCCTTGGATCTGACCGTTGAGCGCGGGCGTTCCATGGCCATTTTGGGGGCCTCGGGTTCTGGTAAGTCCACCCTACTGTACCTTTTGGGCGGCTTGGACAAACCCACCGGTGGTAAGGTTTTTTCCAAGGGTCGGGACCTTTTCGCCCTGTCCGAAAACCATCTGGCCCATTGGCGGGCCCAAGAAATAGGCTTCGTTTTTCAGTTCCATTATCTGCTTTCTGACTTTAGCGCCCTGGAAAACGTGGACATGCCGCTTCTTTTAAGTGGTCTGGGCCGAAATGAAGCTTTCGATTTGGCCGGGCCCATTCTTAAACGGGTTGGCTTGGCCGATCGAGTCGGTCACCGGCCTGGGGCCCTCTCCGGCGGCGAGCAGCAAAGGGTGGCCATAGCCAGAGCCCTGATCATGGACCCGGAGATCCTTTTGGCCGACGAACCCACCGGCAATCTGGACAATCGGAACGCCGCCATGGTTAACGAGCTAATCTGTCAGCTGGTTAGCGAGCGAAATCTAAGCGCCATCGTGGTTACCCATAATGAGCGCCTGGCCAGGATGATGGATACTTGTTTGGAACTTTTTGAAGGCCAGTTAAGGCCTTGGGCCGGCCCAGAGACGCTCATGGTAAGTAGATGAAGTTCGAAAAGCCTGGTTAAGTTTTTAAGTAAAAATGATCTTGGGAGCTTATTTTAAATTCCCTGGGTCGCTAAAAGCCTTATTAATTACGGCCAAGCCTGGGAGGGCTTAGCCATTAGATATAATTTTTTCTTTATTATCGTTAAATTTTTGACATAAATTATTTTAGTCAGAAAAAAGAAGTGTTATCCTGGACCTTTGAGGTTAATCGAGATAACTAACCGCGACTTCCCGAATTCGTGGTCGCCCGGGCGCGGGACATCGCGCGGAGTAAATCGAATGTTCAAAAGAACCCTTGTCAAAGTAGTTATCCTGGCCGCGTTAGCGCTGATCCTACAGACCTCCCTAGCTTGGGCCCAAAGCGGGCAAAAGGTGGCCGTCTCGCCCTACCGACTTTTTGGAGTCACCGGCGCTCAATTGGAGCAGTTGGATAACCTAAGCCGCGGCTTACTTGACGTTACGGTCAACGGGCTAAACACGCAAGGCTTTATCCCTTTAAGTTTGGGCTCCCAGGTCCTGAACATGAGTGACCAGGCCGTGGCCGCCCAAGCCAGACAGTTGGGGGCTGATTTCCTGCTCTTACCTAGCATGACTAGATCCAGCTCGGGCTTTTTTACCTTGACGGCCGAATTAAGACCCTTGGCCCAGGGCCTTAAGGGTAGCGGGACCATGTCAACCCAGGCCAACGCCCCGGAGAACTTACCCCAAGCCGCCGAGAGGTTGGTTTTGATGACCACCGACCATCTCTTTGGCGGCGGGGCCAGGGTGACCTCGGTTCAGATTACCGGCAGCGCCATGGTCGACAATCAAGCCATCTTAAATAGCTTGCGTATTAGGGTGGGCGGCACCTACAACGAAGCCAAGGCGGCTTCGGACATCAGGCGCCTTTACTCAATGGGCTATTTTGAAAACGTGACCGTGGAGACGACCGACGTGGCCGGAGGCAAGGCGGTCAAATTCATCGTCAGCGAACGTCCCCAAATAGGGGCCATCGTTTTTCAAGGCAACACCAAATACGATCAAGACGACCTCTTGGATGAGGTGGGCATAAAACCCATGGACGTGGCCACCGATCAGCTCATCAGCACGGCCGTTTCAAATTTGACCAGGTTCTATAACGACAAAGGCTACCCCATGGTGGCCATTACCTACGAATTGCAACCCGGGGATGACAATAAAGCCAAGTTGGTTTTTAACATCAACGAAGGCGGCCGGATGTATATTCGGAGAATCGATTTTGAGGGCAATGAGTTTTATTCGGACGGCAAATTAAGGCGCCAGATTCAAAGCAAGACCCGGGGGGCTTTTACTTCCTGGCTAACCGGCAGCGGAAAACTTGACCGGGAAAAACTGGCTAACGATTCTTTGATTTTAGAACAGTTTTACTCCAAAAACGGTTTTCTCCAATCCCGGGTCGGCGAGCCCGACATCGTCGTTTCCGAGGACGGCAACGGTTTTGACATTCTCTTTCCCATCTATGAGGGGCCCCGCTTTATGGTGGGCGAAGTGACCTTGGACGGGGATCTGCTGGAAGACGACGATCCAGTTAAGATGTTAAAGATGTTGGATCTGCCCGGCGAAAAATGGTTTAACAGCGAACTATTGCAAAATGACGTAAACACCTTAAAAACTTATTACGCCGATAAAGGTTACGCTTACAACGTGATCGAGCCCCAATACGGGGAACCTGATTCCGAAGGGCGTTTGGGCGTCACCATCATGATCATGCCCAGGCAGCTGGTTTATTACAACCGCATCACCATCGTGGGTAACGAAAAAACCAGAGACAAAGTTATCCGTCGTCACCTGGAAGTGGCCGAAGGCGATTTGACCAAGTCCTCGGAACTGCTCATCAGCAAAAACAACCTGATGAGGAGCGGATTTTTTGAGGACGTCAACATAGTGACCAGCCCCTCCGATGAACCCGACACCATGGACATGCGCGTAGAAGTTAAGGAAAGGCCCACGGGATCGTTTCAGATCGGCGCCGGTTACAGTAACTACAGCGGCATCTTTGGGGTTATGAAGATCACCCAAGACAACCTTTTTGGTTACGGCCGCCGCATCGGCTTGGAAGCCAACATTGGTTCCAGCAACAACTATTTCGACTTTTCTTTCACCGATCCCTGGGTCTTCGATATACCCCTCATGATCGGTTTTAATATATTTAAGTATAGAAGTGAGTACGATTATTTCGAAAAAGATTCTATTGGTGGATCCATCAGGGCTGGTTACCCGGTTTTCGAACGTTTCTACTTAACTGGCACCTATTCTTACGAAAGAATCGATATAGATAACGCCGGATCGGTTTATTCCGCTTATTTAAAAAGTATGATGGGAAATTCTATCAATAGCGCCTTTACCATCTCGCTGATGAGAGACACTCGTAATCACTACTTCCAGCCCACGGCCGGAGCCTCGGCCAGGGCCAGTTACACGGTGGCCTCTAACCTTTTTGGCGGGGATACGGCCTACCACCGCTATGAACTTGAGTACGCCCATTGGATCCCCATCACGCCCTTACCCGGCTGGGCCATCATGGGGCACGCTGAAATAGGTTACGTGACCCCTTATAAAGATGATGGCCTGCCTATTTATGAAAAATACCAACTGGGCGGCATCAACTCCATTCGCGGTTACGATTGGTATGAGATCTCGCCCAAGGATCCCTTGACCGGTGAAAACATTGGCGGCGAGAAAATGCTGGCCATGAACTTCGAATTGTCCTTTCCCCTTTTGGCCGATCAGGGTCTCTTTGGGGTCTTCTTTTACGACATGGGTAATGTCTGGACCCAAAGCGGGCGCTGGAGCTTAAGCGATCTAAGGAGAAGCTACGGCGGCGGTTTACGTTACCTCTCTCCCATGGGCCCCTTACGCATTGAATACGGTCGGGCCCTTGACCCCGCGCCCGGAGAACCGGCCGGACGCTGGGAATTCACCATGGGGGCCATGTTCTAATAAAAAAAATGGAGGCCAAAGAAACTTAGGTTTCCTTGGCCTCCGATGATTACGGCCCGGGCCTTTTTTAAAAAAGCCCGTAAAGGCCCCTAATAGCCCCAGGGCGGCCCGGCCAGGCCAACCAGGCCTAAAAGTACCTTTTCAGGTTCCCAAGCGCTCCCAGGCCCCTTTACGGCCCTTTAAAGCCCAAGTTTCGAGGCTACCAGAGCTAGCCTCATGGCCAATGGTCCCCATGGGCCCCAAGTCCCAACCAAGTCCCAAACAAGTTAAGCTAGGCCCAAGCTCAACCCAAGCCTAATCTCCCACAAGTCTTAATCCTCTAAAACTTCCGTTTTACGTGGTGGTGTAAATGAGCAAAAAAGTTTTGAAAGTGATTGTTCTTAATAAGCCCAAGGCCTTCCCAGGAAAGCTTTTCCCCACGAGCCTTATGGTTTTATTAGGCTCTTGGTTTACGGCCCTTAGCCTAATCTCCCTGGCCATACTTTTGCCCTCCGGGGCCATAGCCCAGCTAACCGAGTATGACAATCCCAGCGTTTTGATTCCGGTCGATCTAATCGGGACTTATTATCGCTACAATATCGTCATCCCGGATTTTCAGCCCCTCAGAGCCGGCGGATCGGTCGACCAAAACGCCTCGGCCTTACCCACTAGGCTGGGCAAAAACCTCGACATGACCGGCTTTTTTCAACTAGTCGATCCCCGGGCTTCCTTGGAAGTTGACCCCCGGGCCGGCTTATCCAACGCCCCGCCTTTGGATTTCGCCCCCTGGGCCCAAATAGGGGCTAATTTCGTCATTAAGGGCGGCATTCGGGTCTCGGGCTCCAATATTACCTTAGAGCTAAAACTCTTTGACGTGGCCTTGGGCCAGCAGCGGCTGGGTAAGCTTTTTGAAGGTAAGGTCAAAGACGCCCGCAAGATGATAAACGTCTTTACCAATCAGGTTATTCTCTCCATTACTGGTGAGCCGGGCGTCTTTGGTTCCAAGATTATCTTCGTGACCGGTGAGAGGGCCGGCCGAAGCGTCATGATGACCGAACTGGGTAGTGACGAGGCCGAGGGTCTTTTCGCTTCCAGAAACGGTCCGGCTTCGCAGCCCACCTTGGGCCCGGGCGACCAAACGGCCTGGACCTTCCGTAATCGCAATCGCTCCGAACTGGTGGCTAACGGCCGGGTGGTTCACAGCGGCGACACGGTCCTAACCCCGGCTTACATGCCCAACGGTACCCTTGTGGCCGCCCTGTCCGGTCCGGTCAGTACCAATATCACCATTTTTGAGGGCCGCACGAAACGGGCCATTACCTCCGGCAGCGGCGTGGACGTCTCCCCGAGCTTTTCGCCGGACGGACGCATGGCCTACGTCTCCACCCAGGGTGGCGGAGCCGGTATCTACGTCACCTCGGGGGCCGGCGGTCAGGGGGCCAGAATCTCCCCGGGCGGCACCAGTACCGATCCTTCCTGGTCGCCCAAAGGCGACAAGATCGCCTTCGTTTACCGGGAAAGGGACATCTGC
>JAITJP010000432.1 GCA_031278835.1 Deltaproteobacteria bacterium | reverse complement strand
CCTTACATTTGGACGAGGTCCATTCCCACGCTAGAAGTCATCTGGTCTATTACCCCATTTCCGAGGAGGCCATGAAGCTTCTTAGGGAGGCCAGGGTTCTGGTTTTAATTGACGATGAGATATCCACCGGAAATACTTTAAAAAATCTAGCCCTGGCCTTTCGGGAAATCTCCACCAAGGTTAAAAGGGTTATCTTAACCTCGCTTACCAACTGGCTGCCCGAAGCGCTTCAGGACCAATTGCGAAAGGAACTGCCTTTTGAAGTCAAGTTCGCCTCTATCCTGGAAGGCTCATTTTCCTATTTCCCCAACCAAGGTCAGCTGGAGCCCCCGGAATTTAATTCCATAGGCTCTTTTCAAGCCCTGGATCATATTTTGGTTAATAATTACGGGCGTTTTGCTCTTAGGCAGGATGAGGGAGCTGGGCTAATTAAAAAAGCCGAGCGAATGGCCAACGAGCTAGACCTAGCCCCGAATAAGAAAATAAGGGTCATAGGAACTGGTGAATTTTTACATGAGCCTTTTTTGTTAGCTAATTTTCTAGAGAAAAAAGGTAATTACGTAACTTTTCAATCTACTACCAGAACGCCCATAGCTCAAGGTCAGGCTATTAAGAATATATTACGCTTTAAAGATAATTATTTTGAGAACTTAGATAATTTTCTATATAATTTAGATGATAATTTCGATGGAGAAACTATTATTGTTTATGAGACCGCGACAATTCCAGAAGATCACGATCTGCCGGCTAGGCTTGGGGCCAGGATTGTCTATTTTTCATGAAAGTGGTTATTTTTTCAGACTTGGATGACACGATTTTCCAAACCAAGAACAAATTTGACGGTGATAAGCTTAGCCCGGCCGCCCTGGGCCCAGACGGTCGGCCCTTGTCTTTTATGAAGCCAGCTCAAGTTTTTCTCTTGGAAAAAATCATTAAAAAGGGCCGCTTAATTCCGGTCACGGCCAGAAACCGTGAGTCCTTCCAAAGAGTTCAAATAAAATTTTCCCATGGGGCCATTTTAAATTTTGGCGGCCTGGTTTTAAGCCCCTCTGGGGAGGTTGACCAAAAATGGCTAGACCAGGTTAAAGCCAAAGCTTTGGAGGCCGAGGAACTATTAAACGAGGCCCTGGCCTTTTGTCACCAAATGGTGTCCAAGTATAAGCTCAAAGCCAAGGCCCGGCTCATTGGGGATGAAGGCCTTTCCTTTTATCTGGTGGCCAAGACCGAAAGGGCTCGGCTGGAAGAACTTTTTACCCTGAAAAAGGAGTTAGAATCTTGTTTTTCTAAAATCGCTAATGTTTATTTAAATGGAAATAATTTATCATTTCTCCCCAGATATCTAGATAAAGGACCAGCGGTAAAATATTTTATAGATACTTATATTCTCACTAAAGAAGAAAAAAAAGATGATTATATTATTTTTGGCATGGGAGATGGTTTAGTTGATCTTAATTTTTTATTGTTATGCGATTATATGATTGTGCCAACCGGGAGTCAATTAGGAAATTATTATGTTAAATAACTATTTTAGTGGTAGCTATGATCCACAAGACACTATATTTTTATTAAAAGTTATAGACATTCCTCCCCTGGAAACCTCGGAAAGAGAATTTCGCATCCAATCAGGGCAAATTCATTACAGCGAAATGATCGGCCCTGAAGCTCCCCCAGAAGAAAAGTATTTGCGCGTTTACCGTAAATCACTGGACCGTAATCTTAAGCGGCTGGCCTTGGATTTTGTAAAGCTGGCTTTGGTTATTTCTAAGAGTAAAAAAGGACCCCTAACCCTGGTTTCCATAGCCAGGTCAGGAACCCCGGTGGGAGCCATCCTGGGCCGGGTTTTAAGGCATCTTTTTAAACGCCAGGTCTGTCACTATTCCATTTCGGTCATACGAGACAAAGGCCTGGACCGGAACGCTTTAAAACATATCCTTTCTTTACACCAGCCCGAGTCTCTCATCTTCATAGACGGCTGGACCGGCAAAGGGGTCATAGCCAGAGAACTTCATAAATCCATCTTGAGTTTTAAGGCCGAAGAAAGTATATTTTTGGATCCTTTTTTAACGGTGCTTTCTGACCCAGCCGGAGCGGCTGGCCTCTCGGTGGGAACCGACGACTACCTAATCCCCTCTTGTTTATTAAATAGCCTTGTTTCGGGGCTCATAAGTAGGACCATTTTAAACGAGGCCTACATCGGACCAAATGACTTTCACGGTTGTCTCTACTACGAAAACCTTAAACAATACGACTTATCTCAGAGCCTGGTGGATGAAGTTAGCCGCGTGGCCATAAGTGAAAGTAAATCCCTGGATTTTGATTTAGATTATAAAATTCCCCAAGGTGAAATTGAAATAGCCGCTCAAAAAAGCCACTTATTTATGGAAAACACCAAGGAAAGATTTGGCATTAAAGATGAAAATCTCATCAAACCCGGCCTTGGGGAATCCACTAGGGTTTTACTTAGACGCCAACCAGAACTTTTAATGGTAAAGAATCTGGACGATTTGGACCTGGAGCACCTACTTTATCTGGCCAAAGAAAAAGCCGTTCCCGTTGAGGAGATTAGGGATCTGCCTTACCGAGCCGTGGCCATCATAAAAAATCTAAACCTTAATGGCTAGAAAAGACCGGGGCTAAGTTGGGGGAGCCAGTTGGTCAGGCTAGCCCGACTAGCCTGACCAGGGCCAAAATAAAAACCTCAGCTAGCTCACGAAAAGGACCAACAAGGGGTCAAATAAGCCCGTGGCCGGCTTTGGTGGCCTTGACTGGGATAAAATTCCAGGTCAAGGTCTGGCGGGCTCCCAGGCCCCCTGGGGGCCCTTTAAAGGGGGCTGGCCTGGGCGTCCCTTGGGGCCGATAAGCGGTAAGGTATAGTCGGCCAGAACTGGGGCGAAAATTTGTCTAAAAAAAGCCAATAATGATTGGTAAGGCCCGATCATCGACTAAATAAACCACAAGAACAAATTTTTGAGCACGGCTGTTTTCATTTAGGTTTATTTAACTAGTTTAAGAATAAAAACTTTTTGGGCTTCAATTACTATTGA
>JAITJP010000426.1 GCA_031278835.1 Deltaproteobacteria bacterium | reverse complement strand
TTGGTGAGCCAAGATTTTGAGGCCATTGAGCCCATGGATAGCCCGGTTAGCGCCGAGTTAGAAACCACGGAAATTTTAAGCGAGGCAACGGAAGAAGTCTTAGACCAAGCCGTTTTTAGCCAAGAGCAGGGTGAAGCTGAAGCCCCCGTGGTAGCCAGTCAAGAAGTTAAGGGCGTGGAGAATGTCGAGGCCAAAAGCCAAGATATTTTAGGTGATTCAAAGGAAGAAACCGTGACATTGGACCCGCCCAGCGAAACTCAGAGTGAATTTAAAACACCTACTACGTCTGCCCAAGGCCTGGGCCTGGGAACCGTTGAGGGGGCTGGAAGGCTTTGGAAGGCCCCTGAAGTGGCTGAGGGTTCTTCTAAGATGGTGGCTTTGGATAGTAAGAGTGGTGGGTTAATTAAAACTCAAGGGGTCAAAAAGCCCGCTAGCTTTGAGAGTTTTGTTAACTCCCTTTCAGCTAAACCTAAGCCTGTGGACAGTTCTTCGGTTTCAAGTGAAACGAAGGTCGAAGCGGCTGAGGAATCTGTGGAGGCCAAGGGTAGGTCGATCAAAGAAGACATTCTGAAAAGAATGGCTAAAAAATACCAAAATTTTGATCCCAAGTATTTTGACCTGACTTCCGAGGGAACTGAGGTGGCGGGTGATGCCAAAGAGTCAGATACCGTGGTGAACCAAGGTTATGAAGTTTCCGAGGCGCCGGAAACCAATGGCGGCGCGTCGGAGGGCTTAATTGGCCAAGGTGAATTCTTGGAACCCGCGGCTACTTTGGCTGGGCAAAGTGAATTTGTCGAGGCGCCGCCCGCGGAGGAAATAAGCCAGGTTAAGGGTTTGGCTGAGGATTCGGAGTCGCGAATGGTTGGCGGAGCTCAAATACCTTTGGTGTCTGAGGAGAGTTGGCCAACTCAGGCTGGGGCTATAGTCAGTCAAGTCGAGGATTTTGAAAGCACCGGTGTCATGGAGCCGGGGATGACCCTTTCCACGAGTTATGAGGATGACGAGGAACCCTTGGTTTTATTGGATCAGGTGGTTGAGGACGAGGAATTCGAAGAAAACGAGCTGGCTTTAAGTGGCGAAATTGGGGAAGAAACCTTCATGGCCGAGGGCCCGGAGGAGATGGCCGGAGAGATAGTGGCCGAAAACAGGGAAAGTGGCAACGGACCATACGCCGACGATTCTGGTCATGGGGAAACTTATGTCGAGGATCCTTATCAAGATCAAGTCTATGATGAGGACTATTATGAAGAGAGCGGCTATGACGGGGGCGAAGATGAGTATGAAGATATTGAGCCGGTTCAGTATGCCCTTGAACCCTGGCCGGAGAATTTTTTGGGATCGGATGATCAGCCAGTCGAGTTTCAGCTGACCACCATGGAAAATAGGCTTTTCAAAAAAATGCAAAACCGTAGTTACTTGGTTCCTCAAGGGGGAAGCCAGGGTAACTGGGAAGCGGCGAAAAGAACCAGGCTTAAAGGAATGTAAAAAACGGCGGGGGTTTTCGCTTGACTAGGTGAGCGAAGATTATTTTGTCGTAATATTTTGGGCCCATGGCCGAGAAGTTTTCTGGCCATGGGTTTTTTTTATGTCAAGTTAAAAATATGGTTGAAATTTGTGGAGGGGTTTTTTTGGGTATATTTTGTTGGAAATGATTATGGAGTATTAAAGTAATTAAGTTTTAGGCTTGAAATTTACTCTGGCATTTTTGGCAGGTTGGCGGCAGTTCTTCAAAGGGAGAGTTTTTTAGTTTTTCTCTGAGATTTGAGATGGTCGGGGCGGTCCAAATTTGCTTAAGGCCCTGGCTGGCCTGGCCTAGAGTTAAGCTTAGGCCAGAAAGATCACAGCAAGGCAGTACCTGAGAATCGTGCCGAACTAGGAGCCGTTTAAAGGGCTGGGCGCAGCGGCCGGAGGGTTTGGAGGGGTAAGAAAAATCATCGGGAAAAAGGGCCGGAGCTTGATCGTCAAAACGGCCGTAACTTTGGAGAGAAAAAAAATCGACCTGGTTTTCCCAGCGCTCGAGAAAAAACGGTAACTCTGACTGATTTATTTTAGTCAAGCAAAAGCTCAAACGCAGTAAAGGCAAGCGTGATTTGGCCTTTTGTCGTTGGGCGATAAAATCTTGGATATTTTCTTCGACTTGATTAAGATCTGAGCCTGGCCTCATCAGGGCGTAAGTTTGGGGGTTTACGGCGTCAAGACTAATCATTAAGCGAGTCAAACCAGATTGAATAAGATCTTTTGATAAGTTTTTACTTAAAAGAAGTCCGTTAGTATTGAACATGACATCAACCAGACCTTTATCTCGACCATAGGCGATTAACTCTGGCAGATCGTTTGACATGAGCGGTTCCCAAAGACCTCCAAAGCCCATCGAGGCCTGGCCGTATTGGGTCCCCTCGTCGATCATTTCCTTAATTTGAGTCAGGCTAAGGGAGAGCTGGTCTTGGGGGCCTTTTCTGGTGGCCATGGGACACATGGGGCAGCGTAAATTGCAAAGGGATTTTATTTCGTAGTCAACGTGGAGGGGGAAGGGTGGTATTTGTGTAAAACTTTTGGCTAGATCCCAGCGTCTCCGGTAATCGAGAAATTTAGGCCCGATTTCTTGGGCCAGTAATTCCAGGGGATCGCCTTTGGCTAGAAACTTTGAAACGTTTCTGGAGTCGCTAAAAACCGGATTATGGGAGGGGCTGGTAAGGCCAGAGGGGGTCAAAGATAAGCCTCGGCTAGACCATAGGGGTTTTGGGATTGCCCCAATTGGATAATGACCATCTGGCCTGGAGTGGCTTTGGAGTCTGGCTGTAACAAGGCCGGGATGTAATTGTCGGTTAAAACTTTCAACCGGCCGCTGCGATGGGGAGTATTTTCGATGATGGCTTCACGGAAATTGCCTATTTGCGGAGCCAAAAATTCAGCCCTTTTGACGGCGTCAAGTTTTTTTAGTTTTGAGACCCTGGCCCGTTTGACTTCGGGAGAGATTTGTTCGTTTAACTTTGAGGCCTTGGTTCCAGGCCTTGAAGAAAAAGGAAAAACATGCAAGTAGCCAAAAGGCAGTTTTTCGGCTAATTCCAAGGTCTCCTGGAAATTGTCATCGGTCTCGCCCGGAAAACCCACCAGTATGTCGGTCCCAATATTAATATGGGGCATAAGTAATTTGAGATTAACGATTAAGCAAATAACTTGTTCCCTGGTATAGGGCCGCCCCATGCGAGTCAAAATGGAGTCACTGCCGCTTTGAATGGGCGTGTGAACGTGCGGGACAAGCCAGTCGAATTCCATAAGGGCGTTAATGATGGTTGGAACTTCAAGCGGTTCCAAGGAACTTAACCTAACCCGCATGTTGGTTAGTTTTTGACCCAAAACTCGGTCGGTTTCATTTAACAAGGTTGAGAGATCCAGTCTGGGTTCCAAATCTTTGCCCCAAAGGCCCAGATGGATTCCAGTCAAGACCACTTCTTTTTCGCCCATGTTCAGATAAGATTCAAGGCCGGATAAAACTCTTTCCAGATCCGAACTTCGAGATGGCCCCCTGGCCAAAGGCACGGCGCAATAAGCGCAGTAAGAATCACAGCCGTCCTGGATTTTATGGAGAGCCCTGGTCCTCCAGGGTTTGGGGTCACCCAGATCGCCCACCGGCTCGGCCTTGGGCGAGACCAGGGTGGTCCCGGAAGGCATGTTTAATAATTCCGAGAGGGCGGATTTTTGGCTTTGGCCCAAGATCAGATCGCACAGGCCCCGCAGGCGGTCCGGGTTAATCTGGGCCAGACAACCAACGCCTACGACCTTGGCCCCGGGATTGTGGCGGCGCAGTCTCCTAAGGATACTGATGGCCTCGCTCTCGGCCTTTCCAGTCACGGCGCAGGTATTTAAAACCACCAGATCCACGTCCTTGGGGGCCGACAACTCATAGCCCTGAGTTTTTAGCATCTCAAGCATGGCGGTGGATTCAAACTGGTTGACCTTGCAACCCATATTTATGATTGATGCTTTCATTTACATTCTCAAAAGCGTGATAAAATTACTTGACTTGGCTATATTTACTAATGCTGATTGTTTTTAGTGATAAAAATAATAATTTAAAATAAATAAATCTACCCTTTACATGATTAATGAACGGGTAAAAATAATTTTCTAAAAATTATCAGAAAATTTTTTTACTAAATCTAACTTTTATCTATACTTATGTCTATAAAGAAATGGTCATTAGCTTTAAATTCCTCGCTAGATATCAATCCCGAGGCCAAGGGAAGATTTGAAGGCCCTTGAAAGCGAGGAGCTCGTCATTAATATTATACTCTAATATGGAGCTCTTCGTAAACTCCCCATCTTTCAAGTTCCCCAACCAGGCCCCAAGCCTCCACGGCGAGTCAGCCCTAAGGGTATTTTTCATTTAGGTGGCGGTTTAATTTTAGGCTATAAATCAGTTACTGACACAGATGTGTTTTTAAGTTAAAAATAAAATAAAAAAAACCAGGTTTTATCGGTTGGCCAAGACCTAACCAGAAAATTAAAATGCTCCGGCTTGACCTAGCCCCAATTTTTGAAAAGCTGACTGACTTTGAAGGCCAAGCCGAATTTCGATTTGAGACCGGGATTAGAACAGGCTGGCTACCCTGAGCGGCTGGTTAAGCTTTTTTTGAATCATGTTGAGATATTTTAAAAAATGATTTTTTAGCTTTTAAGGGGTGGTGGAAGCTTTAACTTTTAACTTTTTGTCGGGATCGGCCCATGAAAGACCCAAGGGGAGCTGTCCGTTAAGGTTTGGTTTAAAGCGCTCTCTTACGGGAAGAATCGGAGGCCATCTCGACTTGCCTGGTAAATGCCCGGCAACTGGACTGGGAAGGTTTGAGCGCCTTGACCCTTGCCAACAACTGGGGATTCATTTGTTTTAAAAAAAAGTTGTCCTTGAGTTTATTACACCAAACATTAAAACCCGTCCTAAGCCTCTCTAAGGCTCTTGGCTTGGCTAGACGGCCCAAAATACCTAATGTTCATTTTCAAAAGCTCTACGGCCATCCTAGACACGTTTACGGGGCTGTTTATGGCGCCATAGAGCCCTTAAAAAGCTCGGCGTTTTTTCGGACCTAGGCAAACTGGAAAGGCTAAGAGTAAGCATGTGAACGCCAAAAAAAATAAATTAATCTGGGGTTAGCGATTAGGGGAGGAAAAAAAATTCCTCGAATGGCTTTAGCGATTAAGGGAGGACCTTGTTATTTAGGCATTTTGAATAATGTTTAAAATTTCATTAAAATCATATTGGCATGATGATTGCTTTCATAATTATAGAATGATATAATTTCTTAAATGTCCATACTGTGTCGGCCATATCTGAGAGGCCGATTAAAAAGTCCTAGTATATAAGGAATACCAAAAATATGATCGAGTTTCCAAATACAGACCACGAATTCGAGGAGTTGTTTAAAACTGAAAAGGATTGCGTTGAGTATATCATATCTGTCAGGTGGCCCGATGGGCCCACCTGCCCAATTTGTTTTAGTCGTAATCTGTGGCGTAACCACAATGGCCTTGTTTTGGAGTGTTCTGCCTGTGGCCATAAGGTCAGGCCATTGGTTGGTACTATATTTCAAGACACTAGGGCCCCATTAAAGAGTTGGTTAAAAATAGCCTGGTCCATCACGTCGCAAAAATACGGGTCAAACGCAACTGGCCTTGCCAGAACCATTGGTTTGGATCGCTCCACTACCTGGAATATCCTCCATAAGCTGCGAAGAACAATGGTCAGGTTCGAACGTGAAAAGCTAACGCCAGTAGTTGAGGTGGACGAGACGTATTACGGCGGCCCTGAGAAAGGCAAACCTGGGAGAGGAGCGGAAAAGAAGGCGCTGATCATTCTCGCGACTGAACTGTCTCCTGACCTGAAAAATTTGGGACGAATCAGGCTTGCGAC
>JAITJP010000404.1 GCA_031278835.1 Deltaproteobacteria bacterium | reverse complement strand
GTGAAGGGGCCGAAAGCCCAGCCACCCTGGAAGGCTTTGCCCGCACCGGCGGCCGGGTATAAAATTAGTTTTCTAAGTTTTGTAAGCTTCGTTATTTTTCTAAGTTTTCTAAGCTTGGTTATTTTTCCCAACGCCAGCTTTAAACTTCTTAGATTGTCGGCTTTATTTTGAGGTAAGCAAAAATGGCCCACGCTTTTACCAAAGAAGGACCTAAGGGTTGGAATTGCGGCAAATGCGGCCAACCCCTGGAACCGGTTTCCGTTAACGTGGAATACATGGGCTCGAGCTTTTTTGTTCAACTGCCCGGCTGCCCCAAATGCCAAACCGCCTTAATCGACTTTGAACTGGCCTCGGGCCGGATGCTCGAAGTGGAAAAACTTCTTGAGGACAAATAGAAAAATAGGCGGCCATTATTTTGGGGCCAAAAAGCCCTTCACCCAAAGGTAAGCATTATTTGTAGCCAAAAGCCCATAGGGCCCCTCTCTGAACCTGCCAGCTACGATGCCCATGGGCTTTTGGCCAAGGTCAGCGGGCCAACCCTCAGGCCCGGCGGTCTTAGGATCACCCAGAGGGCTTTGGACTTTTGCGCCTTGCCCCAGGGGGCCAAGGTCGTTGACGTTGGTTGCGGTCCGGGCCAAACCCTAAAACTCCTAATCAGCTTGGGCTTTGAGGCCTGGGGCCTGGATATCGATCCAGGCTACCTGGCCATGGCCGCCAAATTTGGCCCGACCGTCCAAGGCCGCCTGGAAAGCCTTTCCCTAAGCCTCCAAGAAGCTGAGGCGGTTTTTTGCGAGTGCGTATTAAATCTCTCCTCGGACCGCTTGGCTTCATTGGCGGAAATCTTCAAAGTCCTTAAACCAGGCGGCTACTTCGTTTTGGGTGATATTTTTAGCCTGGAAGCCGCTGGGCCAAAAAGCCAAAATACTCAAAATCAGGCCCCAAGCTGCCTGGCTGGGGCCCTGAGCTTAAAAAAGGCCCTGAGCCAAATCGAAGGGGCCGGCTTTGAGGTAAAATTAATCGAGGATCATGGCCAGGCCCTAAAAAACCTGGCCGCCCAGCTGGTTTGGGCTTACGGCCAAGCCGGGCTGGCCTTTTTGCCCTACCCCAGGGCTTCTTGTGCCCCTGGGGCCAAGACGCCAAAACTTACTTACGCCCTAGTGGTCAGCCAAAAAGCCCTGTAAGCCAAAGCCCGGAAAGGCCTGGGCATAATTTAGACCCGGGTAAAATCAATCTTTCGGGGCTAACTTACCCGGTCTTGGACATTTTTTTTTGGTGATTTTCATGTTTGACGATACCAGTATGGAGGTTTTGAGTTTGGCCGGTAGCGGCTACACTTGCGCCCAGATTGTCGTGATTATGGGCCTTAGGGTCATGGGTCGGGAGAACCCGGATCTGGTGAGGGCCATGAGTTCTTTGGCCATGGGGGCCAGTCATGGCTCCTTGTGCGGGGCCTTAACCGGAGGCCTGTGCCTGATGGGCCTTCACCTGGGTAAGGGCTTGGAATTTGAAAGGCCGGTTTTGGCCTCAAAACTGCCCCTGGGGGCCCTGGTCAAGTGGTTTATTCAAGAGGAGCTCCAGGGCCTAACCGCGCCCACCTGCCGGGCCATTTTTGAAGCCGGGGGCCAAAAGCTCGATTTGGAAAGTTCCAGCCCGACGGCCGCTTGCGCCGAACTGGTGGGCCGCTCCTTTGCCAAGGCCCTGGCCCTAATCGCCCAACACGGCCTTGATCCCACCCTGGGCCGAGAGCTTTCCTAAGGAGCCGGCCATGGAGGAAAAAATCTTGGGGGTCACCCAAAGCCTCTGCCCGATCTGCTTGAAAGTGCTTGAGGCCGAAATCGTCCAGGTGGGTGATGAGGCCTTCATGAAGCGGCAATGCCCAGAGCATGGGCTTTTTCGGGAAGCCATCTGGAGAGGCCAGCCGGCCTTTGAAGATTGGAAAAGGCCCAAAGAACCGGCCCGGGGGCTAAAGGTCCACCGGCAAACTCAAAGGGGCTGCCCCTTTGATTGCGGGCTGTGCCCGGAACACGGCCAATACCCCTGCACCATTTTGATGGAAATTACCGAAAAATGTCAGCTGGGCTGCCCGGTTTGTTTCGCCTCATCGGGCGGGGCTTTGGCCCGGGATCGGGAGCTAGGCCAGATTTTGGAGGACTTGATTTACGTCAGGGCCCAGGCCGGGCCGGTGGTTTTGCAGCTCTCGGGCGGAGAGCCCACCGAGCATCCCGGCCTTTTGGAAATCGTGGCCCGGGCGGCCAAACTCTTTCCGGCCGTTCAGTTAAACACCAATGGCCTGAGGCTGGCCCAAGAAGCCCAGCTAGCTAGAGAGCTTAAAGAGCGCGGTCTGGGCTGGGTTTTTTTACAATTTGATTCATTAAAGGATCGAAACTTAAGGGCCATTCGGGGACGGCCGCTTTTGAAGGAAAAACTTCAAGCCCTGGATAACCTGGAAAAGGCCCAGCTGCCCACGGTACTGGTGCCCACCCTGGTTAAGGGGCTTAACGACCAAGAATTGGGTGATTTGGTCAAATTAGCCATTTCCAGGCCCTGGGTTCGGGGTCTGCACTTTCAACCCATGACCAACTCGGGGCGAAACGGCTTTGAGGCCGCCTCAAGTCGCCTGACCCTGCCGGAACTTTTAGGGGAACTGGGCCGTCAAACCGATAACTTGGTCGAGCCCAGTTTGGCCTTTCCGCCCGGCTGTGAGCACGAGCGCTGTTCTTTTCACCTGCGTTTTAGGCGCCTGGCCGACGGCACCTTAATAGCCCGCCCGGGCCAGCCCAGTCAGGAAGGCCCGGCCAAGCCGCCCAAAACCACCCAGCAGCCCTCGGTTCCGGCCGAGACCCAGGCCAGCCGCGACCGGGCCGTGGACATCATCCTGCGCTCCTGGTCAGCCGGGCCCGGGCCGGGCTCTGGGCTGGCCCTACCCATGGCCAGCCGGCCGCCGGACGCCTTTGACCAGTTTTTGGCCCAGGCGGCCCGGGAAGCCTTTAGCCTAACGGCCATGGCCTTCCAGGACGTCTGGACGGTTGATTTGGCCCGCCTGAGGGGCTGCTGCGTTCAGGTCTTTAATCCGCCCAAGGCTTTCGTGCCCCTGTGCGCCATGAATCTCACCTCGGCCCAGGGCCTGCCCCTGTATCGCCGGGCTCAGGGCTAAGGCCATGGGCTCAAAAAAGGCCAGGCCCATAAAGGGGTCAAATAAGCCCGTAGAGAGCTCCCAGGGCAAAATCCGCCCCAATGGTCGTTTTGACTGGCCGAGGCCTTCTGTGGCCCGATTAGGGGCCTTTACGGGCCTGTTTTTGGAGCGGCTCTGGTGGTCCACTGGGGCCGCGGCCAGCCGGCCCAACTGGGCCAGGGTGGGACGCTCATGAGCCCAGGGCTTTTTTTAAACCCCCTGGACGCCCTTTTAGAGCAAAAACTAACTGGTTTTGGTTCTCTAAGGGAAAAATTAGCCCTTGAAAGGCTCACTAAACTAGCTCAAAGCCTGACCTTGGCCGCCCAAGAATCGCCTTTTTATAAAAAACTAGCCCAAAAAGAACTTGTCTGGGCGGCCCAAGAACTTCGCCAGGCCGCCCAGAAGGCTTTGTCGCCCCTTTTGGCTGAAAAATTAATCCAAAAAGTCCTGGCCAGTCTGCCCCAAACCAGCCCGGCCGACCTGGCCCGGTCCCCGGAGAGTTTTTTAACGGTTAGTTTAAGCCAAGTCGAGGGCCTGATTACCGTGCCCTCCTCGGGCAGCCGGGGCCAGTCCAAGAGAATTTTTTCCACGGCCAGTGATCTGGAAAAGATCGTGGAATTTTTTAGTCACGGCATGCTTAACCTACTTAAGCCCGATCTCAAAGGGGCCCGGGTGGCCCTTTTGTTGTCCGGGCAGCGGCCCGGTTCCGTGGGCGACTTACTGAGCCAGGCCCTGGAGCGGCGCCAGGTGCCCATCGAGGTTTTGGGCTTTTTGCCCCAGGAGCCCGGGCGGCTTTCCGAGTATTTAAAAAGACTGGAGCTTTTTGAGCCCAGCACCTTGGTGGGCTTGCCTTCCCAGCTTTTTTATCTGGCCCGGACCGTTCCTAGGCCCAAAAGTCTAAAAAACCTGCTCTTGAGCGGAGAGCCGGCCCCCGATTCACTGATTAGGGGCCTGGAAAGGGCCTGGAGGGCCGAGGTTTTTGTACACTTTGGCATGACCGAGTTTGGTCTGGGCGGGGCGGTCGAGTGTCCGGCCCATGGCGGGCCGCATCTACGGGAGGCCGATCTGGTCTTTGAATCGCTTGACCGGGCCGGCCATCAGCAGGAACCAACCCTTTTGGGTGAGATTTGCCTGACCTCGCTGTCTCGCCAGGCCATGCCCCTAATCCGTTACCGAACCGGCGATCTGGGCCGCCTAGTCGAGGCCCCCTGCCCTTGCGCTTCGATTTTACGAAAACTGCTGGTTTGGGGCCGTCTGGAGGACCTACTCATTCCCGGCCCGGGCTGGTCGGCTGAAAACCCCTATGGTTTGGGCTTAACCGATCTGGCCCAAAGCGTCTATGAGCTGGAGCCGGTCTCGACTTTTTCGGCCTTTTTAAGCCAAGAGCCCGAGCCGCTTTTAAGGCTAAGCCTGGGCCTGTCCGGAGAAATACCAGAAAATTTTTTAGCCCAGGCCCAAAAAGCTCTGGCCCAACTCTTAAAAAACCGACTGCCCTTTGTGGTCAGCTTGGAGCCTAAGGCGGCCCCACCGGCCCCGGGCGGGGCCAAGCCCAAGTTGGGGCGAGATGGGCTAGTTGGGCCATAATAGCCCAAGGGGCCCAAGCCGGGGCCAGGGCTTAAAGCCTTTCCAGGGTGACCAGTTCCCCATAGCCGATGGGGATTTTTGGGGCCTCGCTCATGGGCAGATTTCTTTGACTGGCCAAGATGACTTGAATAACGGCCCGGTGGGCCACCAAAAGGGCCTTTTGGGCCTGGGCGTAATTTGACAAGGCTTTTTCGAAAGCCGGGAGGACCCGGTGGGCCAAATCGCCGTAACTTTCTCCGCCCGGCGGGGCCACGGCGTAGAGATTAAGACCGCGCTGGTCCCACAGGGAGGGGTATTTGCTCTGGGCCTCTCGAGCCGTAAAGCCCTCAAAGAGTCCCAGGTTAATTTCTCGAAATTCCTCAACGATGATGGGGGTCAGCTTTCTCGATTGGGCGATTATTTGGGCGGTTTGTTTGGCCCTAGTCAAGGGACTGGTGAAAATGACTTCCCAGTCCAAGCCGGACAGTTTTTTGGCCAAATCATTGGCCTCACCCAGACCCTCGGAACTTAAAGGCGCGTCGGTCGAGCCAATCATGACCCCCGAGGGGGCCAGGGTCCGGCCATGTCGGACTAGGTAAATCTCTTTCATGGGCTGGTCTCTCTAAAAACCCCAGGGGCGCTTAAGCTTTATAGGTGCCCACAGGCGGCCTGGGCCCGCTTAAAACGGGCCAATGGGGCCGCCCTGGGCCAAGACCAGTAAGCGCTCCAAGGGAGAATGGCTGGGGGTGATGAGAATCTTTTCAATGGGTTCTTTCAAGCGTTCTTTAAACCAGACATCCAGGGCCAGGGCCTCCTGGTGCCTTTGGGCTATGTAAGGCTTGGCCTCGGGCCGCTCTTCGGCCCAGTCCGGATTAAAACGGGTCTCTAAGTCCACCAGTTTTGATCCTTTTATATACTTATCAGCTAAATAAACACAGAAAGTGGCCTCAATCTCGTCAGAAGTCAAAGGTTCATTAATATTATGGTTTGATCTGGGGGTCAGTTTTAAAATAGATCTAAAATTCTCGGATAGTTCGGTATGGCAGCCCACCACGCTGGCCAGGCTTTTGGGCCAAGCCAGCTCCAAAAGGCGCTCTCTGGCCCGTTGGGCGTGCCGCTTCTGGTCGTGGCTTAAGTCGTGCAAAAGGCCGCCCATGAAAGTCAGCTCCAGGGCCGGGGAACCCAGGGCCAGGGCCAAACGCAGGGCCCCGGCGGCCACGGCCAGGGAGTGTTCAAACTTCCTGGGGCTACCGGCCAAGGCCAGTAGGGTTAAGGCCTTTTGGGGCGTGGCCCGGGGCACGAAGCTGGAGTTTTTCTTTATTTGATTAAAGCGCTCCAAGTCGTCCCTGGTATCGATGTCGGTTAAGATTAGGGGATCGTCTAGGGCCAGATAGCGCAGCCGGGAATTTTCAATAGGTAGTGGCCCTTGGGGCAAGCGGGCCTGGCTAACGCTTTGGCTTTCGGCCCAGGTGGCCCCTTTTTGGGCCAAGGCCCCCCGTAAGCCGCCCGGGCCCTGGTAGGCCAAAAGCTCCTTAATAAGCTGACTACCGATTAGGGGCGGATGCCCCAGATCCGGCCCATAAGCCGGTAAAACGGCCAAAAAGTCGCGGTCAGGCAAGCTTAAAAAGTAAGCCATGACCGAGAGCAAGGAATCAACGCTCAAAAAGGCGGCGTCCACTGGCAAGATTAAGGCGGCCTGGTTTTGGCTTTGGCCAAAAACCAGCTGGATGGAGGAAAACATGCCCCGCTCCGGGTTGGGGTTAACCAGTTCTTGGCCACCTAGCTGCCTAAGAAGCTCCCGGACCTCGGTTTGGACTTGATTTACCACTACCAGGGGACTATCGATACCCAATAGATTTAGGCTTTTAACGGTTAGGTTAAGTAAATCAGCCCCCCGTGGCGGCGGCAAGGCCTTGGGTCCGGGCTTGAAACGCAGCGAGCTTCCGGCGGCCAAAATAACCACCTTGATTTCCGGTCTGGCCAGCATGCTTAGTCCCTAATAAATTTAGCCTTTATTTTGGCGAAAAAAGGCCGGTTTTGCTCAAAATGATAGCTTTTAGGCCCTGATTTAACAGACATTTTTGGCAAAAAAATAAAAAAAAAGCAAAAAAAAACTATTACTGGAGGTAAATCGTGACCAATATCTTTAAAAAACTCTATGAAAGCCTCTCCGGCGGGGCCGAGGCGGTTTTGGTCACCCTTTATGGGCCAAAGGGCCTGGCCAGGTACTTAAACCCCCGGGCCGAGGACTTGAAAGACCTTGGTCTGGACTTGAAAGACCTGGGCTTGGAAGAAAGTGATTTTAAGCCGGAAAGCTTAAGGCTTTACCAAAACCAGGGCGCTTTAGTCTTAATGGAACCCTTTAGTCCCAAACCTCGTCTAATCGTCTTTGGCGGCGGGCACCTTTCCCTGGCCTTGGCCCCCATGGCCGCCCTGATGGACTTTGAGCTTATAATATACGACGATCGCCCGTCTTTTTCCAGTCCCAGCCGTTTTCCCATGGCCGACCAAGTTATTTGCGATTCCTTTGAAGCCATTGAAAAAAATTTGCTTTTTAACCAAAAAGATTACGTGGTCATCGTGACCCGGGGTCACCGCCATGATGAGGATTGCCTTAAATGTGTCTTAAAAGGCCAAGAGCCCCATTATACCGGCATGATTGGTTCAAAAAGGCGGGTGGCCATTGTTAAAAAACTCCTTTTAAATCAAGGCTATGATCCCCAAAAACTAGAGCGCCTCGACTCGCCCATTGGCCTAGCCATCGGGGCGGTCACCCCGCCGGAAATCGCCGTGGCCATTTTGGCCAAGATTACCCAGGTCAGACGGGAAAAGGTTAACCGAAAAAACCAAGAAACCATGGAGGTTTTCGCTGACCTAAATTTACTAAAATTTTTAGCCCAGCCCAGAGCCGAGCCTCTGGCCCTGGCCACGGTGGTCTCGACCATCGGCTCCACGCCCCGCCGGGCCGGGGCCAAGATGGCCATCCACTTTGACGGCCGCACCGTCGGCAGTATTGGCGGCGGCTGCTCCGAGGCCGAGGTCATCATGAAGGCCCGCTCCATCATGGAAAGCCAGGCTTACCAAATCATCCAAGTGGACATGACCGACTCGGCTGAGGAAGACGGCATGGTCTGCGGCGGCACCATGAGAGTTTTAATCGAGCCTCTTGGGCCCACTTAAGCCAGCTAGCCGGCTCCCTAGCTTAAGGTAAGCCTCAGGGCTGGATAAGGAGCTAAAGTTACGATAAAAATGATATTGACTTGAAAATTTAGGCTATTTAAGCTATGGTTTAGGCCGGAAATCGTCGTTTACCCGGTCATTAAACTTACAAAGACGGTCAGTTGAGCGGGGTTAGTCAATCAAAGACCGGGACCATTTGGTCCCTGGGGTGGGGAGATTATGAGTTTAGAAAAGGACCGCTTGGGGCTTCTTTACGGCATTGGGGTAGAGTGATTATGAGTTTAGAAAAGGACCGTTTGGGGCTTCTTTACGGCATTGGGGTGGGCCCGGGCGATCCGCGGCTAATCACCTTAATGGCCGTTAAGGTTTTGGGCGAAGTTGATGAGGTTTTTACCGCCTCGACTTCGGAGAGCGAAGAGAGTTTGGCTGGAAAGATTGCCGGGCCCCACGTTCGGCCGGGGGTGACGGTCAAAAAGCTGGTCTTTCCCATGACCGTGGACGGCCAGAGGCTGGAAAAAGCTTGGCTCAAAAACGCCCAAGAAGTGGCCCAGGTCCTTAGGAGCGGCCGCTCTTGCGCTTTTTTGACCTTGGGCGACTGCTTAACCTACAGTACCTACGCTTATTTACTGAAAAACTTATTTGAGATTATGCCCGAGGCCCAGGTGGTCAGCGTTCCGGGCATCACTTCCTACCAATTGGCGGCGGCCAAACTCAATCGGCCCCTGGTTTTGGGCCGAGAAAATTTGACCATTTTTGGCGGCGCCATTGGTGATGATTTTGAAGAGCTGTGCCGGGCCAGCGACAATTTGGTCATCATGAAGCCCTACCGGGGTTTGGCCGAGGTCTTGGCTAAGTTAAAAGCCCTGGATCTGCTTGGCCAAACGGCCCTGTGCGCCAACCTGGCCCTAGAGGGCGAAGTCATCGTGGACGGCCTGGATCAAGACTATCAAGAGCCGGCCGGCTATTTTTCGCTGCTATTGGTCAATAAGAGAGAAGCTGGGGAGAGTTAGGCCAGTTAAGGCCTTAGGCCCTTAAGGGCTAAGCCTTAGGGCTGGGCTCAGCCTTAGGGGTGGGCCCGGAGCCAAGTGGACTCCAGGATGGGCTCTAGGAAAAGGGCCTCAAAATCGACTCGATCTTGAAAACTTTTTTGCCGGGTCAGGCGGGTGTCAACCGTATAGGTGGCCACCTGTCCGGCCAAGGCCGTGGTGCCCCGGCCGGGGCCGTGACCTTGAGGGATTAAGGAAATCAGGGCCGAACTGGGGCAACTGGCGGCCACGGCCAATTGTTCTATGGGCCTTAGGGACAACATCAGTAGGTCTTCCTTGGACAGCTCAAGGGCCGGGCAGAGTATTAAGTCAATACCGTCCTTGGCGGCGGCCACGGCCAATTCCGGGTGCCAGAGGGAATCAAGATCAACCATCATCAGGCGGGCCGCCCCAAAGTCGTAGATGGGCCAGTGGCTAAAGTTTGACTTTATGGGGCCGCCGATTTGTTTGCCGGAAACGAAGCGGCCCGGCCCGGAGCCGTTTTTGGCCGCGAAAATGCCCACCTGGGCCTTTTTGGCCAGGCGGTTAATTTGCCTTAAATTTTCATCCCCGTAATCGGCCTGGGGCATCAAGACCAAGCTGCCCGGGCTAAAAAGATCCAGAACCTTTTCCAAAAAGTCCAGGGGATGGGCTGAGCCCGGGGCCAGGGCGTGAACGTCCAAATAGCCGGCTTTGGGCAGGGCCAAAAAGCCGGTGATATTTTTTATCCGGGACAGATCGCCGTAAACTCGGTGATACTGGTCAGGTTGCCGGCCGTTAAAGGCGCTTAGGCGCTGATCTTCGATTAGGCCGTTTTGGTCCAGCGGCAAATCGTAGGCCCTGACCCGGTGATCCACCCCGCTAGAGGTGCCCCGGGAAACTTGCCCGCCGGGATCGACCAGAAAACTTCTGGCCTTGGAAAAATCTAGCTCCTCCTCCTGCCCGCCGCGATTAGCCACCAACAGCCAGGTTCCGTTTTCCATGGCCCGTAAACGAAAAAGCGAGGAGGGAAAGCCGCTCTCGGCCACCGGCCAATTGGTCGGCAGCAAGATCAGCGAGGCCCCTTTCAGGGCGGTCACCCGGGGCAGCAAAGCGTTGTAAGCGTCCGAGCAAATCAAAAGGCCCAGGCCGCCCCAAGGGGTCAGAAAAACGTTGTCCTGAACCGAGGGGCCGGGAGCGGCCCATAGGGATTCGGCGTTTATTTTGCGGTAATGACAGACGGCTTGGCCGTTGGGCGAGATGACAAAGGCCGAATTGTAAAGCATGCCGGTGCGATGATCTTTTTCGGCCAGGCCCAGGGCCAAGAAGACTTGGCACTCCGAGGCTAAGCGCTTTAAGACATTTAAGGCCTCGCCTTTGACCGTCTCGGCCAAGGGCAGGATGGCCCCGGGCGAAGAATATAGGTAACCGGTCAAACACATCTCCGGGGCGCAAATAAGTTTGGCCCCCAGGGCGGCGGCGCTCCTACAGAGCCAAACCAATAGGTCCAAATTTTTCTTGGGATTGGCGTACTCAACGTCCATGTGGACGGTGGCCACTTTGAGAAATTTATCGCTCATGTTCGCGCCGGTTAAGACTTTTAATGATTTTTTGGACCTGGACCAAAAGTCGAGCTGGTCATAAGCGCCCTTAGGCTAAATAAAATATATAATAAAATTAACTATTTAACCAAAAAATCACTGGGCCTATTGATTCTTGGCCTTGGCTCTAGAGCCAGGGCTTGGAGCCGCCCTTTCTCACTTACTTAAATTTATTATATCACAAGCCCTGGCCCTATCCAACCGCCTTAAAAAACTAAAAACGTGGTAAATTTAAGACCGATAGAGGTCTTTTAAAAGACTAAACGCCTCAAAACAGCCATTTAGAGACTGTTTTGAGGCGTTTATTTTAAAAATTACTCTAAGTAGTGGACGGTTAGCCAGTTTACAGACTTTTAACCACCGAATAGAGGATGGTGATGAAGGTTTGAGGGCCACTCATCAGGGTTTCGTCGTCGTCAAAGAAAGACTTGGCTTGGTAGACGGGATCTTTTCCGCTGACGGTAATGACGTAATTTTGCATGGTGACGATACCGGAACCCGAGGAGGCGTGATCGGAGATGCCGGCCGAAGCCCCCGGGGTGCCCGAGGCCGCCCCCGAGGCCACCGAACGGTTCATGTCGTGGGAGATCATGATGGTGCCGATGACCCGGCCGCTTTTGTCTTTGACGGTGACGTCCGGGGCCGTTTTGCCGGAACCCAGTCTCAAATAGCGATCCTTAACCGAGAGCCGGCCCGAAGAGAGATCGGCGTTTAAGGTGTTTAGGGAATCTTCGTTTAGCTCCAAGACAAAGTCAGAATCGTGACTAAAGGTCAAGTGATCGCGAACGTCCTCGGCCGTGCCGTAAACGATGACGTCGGCTACCCTGATGGCCAATCTGGCCAAGGCGTCGGCGTTATTGTAGGCGATTAAATTCTGACGATAGGTGCTGGTGGTGGTGTACTCCACTTGACTGGTAAACAAAAGCCCGGCGCCCATGATGGTGATGATCAGCATGATGATCAAGGTGGCCAGTAAGATGACCCCCTGGCCGCCCAGGGCGGCGGCCTTGCTGGCTGGTAAGTTAAAGGTTTTCATCATAAATGCCTCCGGGGCCAAGTGGACAAAAAAAACTTTTTTGAGAGCCAGAGCTGGCCTAAAATTTTTTTAGCTGGACGGAATGACGCTAGTGTAGCTGACCGGTTTTCCCCCGGGCCACTCGACCTCAACGGTCACTTCGTTGGTAAACTGCGAAGGGGTTTGCCGCTTTAAAACCACCGAGCGGACAAAGTAGTGATTGTCAGGGTTGGCCTCGGTGCCGTCTCGGTCAAAGTAATCTCGAACCGGCGTGTTTTCGGGCATACCGGATGGGGTCAGATATCTTAACTGTTCCAGCTTGGTGTCGGCCAAAAATACGGCCAGGGTCTGCTTTTCGGCCATTTGCCCGGAGCGATGGGAACTACTCAAAACCGTTAGCACGGCCAAAAAACAAAATTGTATGACCACCAAGGAGATCAAGATCTCAACTAAGGTAAAGCCAGGGCTTAATTGGGTTGCTTTTTTCATCATGGCCACCAGAAATTATTTCAAAAAGCGCCGTCTATAGCCTAGACCATTGGGGCCTAGACCATTGGGGCCTAACCATTTGGTTAGGCCCAATCAGTTAGGCGATAGGTGGGGCTTCAATCAAGCGAACGTGACCAGTGGAATTAACCAAGGTCAGGAGCATATTGAACTTGGGCCCGGCGCTTTTATGGGCAAAGCGCATGATCAAGGGGCAATAGGTCACGGCCTCGCCGCTGGGGGTAAAGACCACGGAAAAACTGTCATTGTTGAAACCGTCTTTACCATAAACTCCATAGGTTCTGGGTAAACCACCTGATTTAGGCAAAAAGTTATTAAAAAGTAAAGCATAACTATCGAAGCGGGCTTTTTTAAGATTTGATTGGCTCTCGTAAGTTATTTCAGTACCTTTATGTAAATTAACCTGGGCTCCAGGCAGTTTATTCCAGGATTTTATGGTCCCATTGGAATTAAATATCGGAACTTGGGCTTCCAAGCGACAGGGGTTGGCCCCGCTTTTGATGGTCTCCTCGGTGCAGTCCAAAAGAACCCTAACCGGTCTTTGGATGGCCGAGGCGCTCAAACGGGCCTTTTGAAAAAGTTGTCTCACGGCGTTGGCGTCGGCCCTAACCTCGCTTTGGGGAACGAAGTTTTTATAGGAAGGCACGGCAATCAAAACGATTATGCCTAAAATGACCACGATGACCAGCAACTCAAGCAAGCTGAAGCCGGGCTTTAAATTTTTAACTATTGGCGTTTTGGGCATGATCCTACCATCCGTTTAATACCAAAATAGTCTATTTTGGCTATTCATAGTATTTAAATAACCTAGACTACCGAGTTCATTAAATATAATAAATCTTGGCGCTCAAAATGGCCTTTTTATGTTTCTTTGGCCAGAGTCAGGAGCTCTAAATTAGCCGCCTGGCTTTCCCCCAGCGCCCCGGGGGAGAAATTTTTCTAAGAGAAATTTCTCTTAGAAAAATTTCTCTAGGCGAGTTTTTTTCTTTTTTGGGCCGGGCCTGGCCCTTTAGGCTAAAGGGCCAAAGGGCTTGGGGCCAGAATAAAAAATCAATAGTTCCTTAACTGAACGGTGGTTTCCAGAAAGCGCCGGGGGTAATGGTCATCCGGACCGACTGTTTTGTGATTTAAGTGCGCGAAGCGCTGGTAGGTGGCCCCGGTCGGGTCGGCCACGGTGGAACGGCTAACCATGAAAACGTGGATGGTTTTGATGGGCTCATCAAGGCTTAGGCCGTTAAAGGCCCCGTCGTAACTAAGCAGATTGGCCGGATCGCCGCCCTCAAGGCAGTAAGCCACCTGCAGATCCTCGATGCCCTCGGCCAAGATGTCGTTTTGGGATTCTAAGGTATTCATGGTTAGAAAAGTTTCGTTGGTCGAAGCCTGGGTATTTATGGCGTAACTATGAAAGACCACGCTCTTGACGTTGTAGACCACCGAGCCCACCGGGAGCTGAGTTACCCCATTGGGAAAAGCGCCCGCGGGAAAGGATTTTATGGGAATCACGGTCAGCGAGGCCGGGTCAGCGGCCACCTCGAGCAAGAAAGGGTCACCGGAACTTGGCACCACGGCCAAATAATCGTCTTTTTTGACGATTTCTTTAAGGTCCACTCCCTCCGGAACTTCCAGGATATTGGTTAGAGACAACTGGTGATCCGAATGGCTTAGGCTGGCTTCAAGTTGACCCAAGGGGGCGATAAAATCCGGGGCCAGCGAGGCCATGTAAATGGAATCGGTTCCAGACTCGCCGCCATCCACGGCGTAGATGGGGGCCAAGCCAAAGGGCGGCAAGAGGCCCCCGGCGGCCGGATACCTAAACCAGCTCTGGGCATTGCCGTTTTCGTCCTTGGTGTAAATTTGGACCATCTGGTTTTGGGCCAAGCCCAAAAGGGAAAAGCCGTTACCCAGGCCCCTAATGTCCCTAGAGACACTGGCCAAGCCGGCCCTAAGGTTCAGTAACTGGCTCATGACCACGTCTTGGCGCAGCAAAGACCGACTGGAGTTGGTGTAGAGGACAAATGTCATCGAGATAATCAAGGAACCCAAAAAGAGAACGGTTAATAGCTCAACTAGACTCATTCCCCTTTTTAGCGTACTCTTCGTATTTATTGGCAATGACATAATGGAGTTCATAGTGAGGTTCTCTCAATTTTAACCGGTCTGGGAGGTTTTATCTTCCAGCGGGCCCCTAGGCTCTAAAATTTATAATGCAATATCCGAGCCAAGGCTAACCACTGGTAGCGATCATCTGGTAGCTGAGCCTTAGTCAGCTAGCCGAGCTGGCTTAGAGCTGGCCTATTGGTCCTCCTCCAGGGCGGCGGCCTGGGCGGCCTGGGCGGCTTGCTTGGCCTGACCCTCTTGGGCGGCCAGTTGGGCTGGGTCCGGGGGATAGACCAAGATATCCAGATTTCCGGCTCGCTCGTGACCATCGATGTAGAGGCTGGCCCGGCGGCCCTTCCAAACTATTTCAAGCACGGCCGGCATTTCGGAGCGGTTCAGACAAGTTCCGGTCATTAACAGACCCGAGGAGGGCACCCGGCTGTAAAGGCTTAAGGCGGTTATGGATTGGCAAGCCCTGGGGGCCAGTTGGGAGACGGCATACTTGTAGATTCGGCTTTCGTTTCCGGTGAAATTGACCTTGCGGTCCACGAAAGTGCGATTAACCGTGTTCTCTTGGAGAACGCGCAAGTCGTAGGCCAGTTCCGATGGCCCGTAGCTGGCCACCACCTGTCTGGGGGGATTTTGGTTGGCCTCGCTTAGGGAACTAGCCGATCGCCAGGAGATCCTAAGAATTATGGCCTCGGCCAAAAAGATCAGTAGCAAGGCCACCACCAGGCCGATGCCCCAATAGCGTCTGACCACCGGGGTAACCGGATCAAGGATGGTTACTTCCAATTCACCGACTTGTTCTTGG
>JAITJP010000380.1 GCA_031278835.1 Deltaproteobacteria bacterium | reverse complement strand
TTAGAAAAAAGTCTTGATATTCAAATAAAGGTAAGTATACAAAATAATAGTTACAAGTTTATGTTTTTATTAGCCTTAGGAGGAGTTTAATTTACCCAGTAATTGAGGCAAAAAAAATGTTATTTGTGTAAGCTGGCCGTGCTATAAAAGAAAGGTAAGTACAAAATATAAACACCATAAGGTTATTTTTTTATTAGCCTTATTATAAGTTTCATTTACCTAATAATTATAACAATATTTTTTAGGGGCTAGGATTATAGTCTCTTTGGAATTTTTTTTAATAATTACTGGTAGTTATCTTGGAGAAAAACTCTCCCTGGCCTGAAATATTTTTTTCACCATAAATTCGTAATTTTGAGCTGATAAGTACTTGTATTTTCGAAGAAATATTTTAATAATTGGAAAAAAAATTAAAGCCATCTCAAGGGCTCAAAAAGTGAAATAGAGATCATGGAAAGGTAAGATGGCCTATTTAAAAGCTATTTTTAATTTTTATTACCAAGGCGAATGAAGAGCTATTTTGGGAGTTAATTTTAGGGCCGTTTGGAGGCCATGGTTTGGGCTGGCCGGGAATTGTTAAGGATAAAAGATTTTATAGACACAAAAATAGAAAGACAAAGTAACACTAGCCAAATGGCTTGTCTTGTGTCAAAATGTCCAAGTGGTAGGCTTTTGTGAGAAGATAAATTTAAAAATAATTTTGAAGGCCTGTTTTTTTTGGGGAAAGGGAGGAGAAAAAATTTGGCGATATCGATAGGTTGGGAGATTTTTTTAAAAATAGGTGGGCTAATGTTAAGGTTTAGATCGTCGGCCAAGGGCCGGGATTAGTGAAGGCGGTTAATGATGAACGCGGTTAAAACATCGGCTGAAATAATTGAAACGGTTTGTAACGAGGGGCTATCCAAGTCAAAATTAAGCCTTAGATCAAATCTAACCCTGGCCTGCATGGCTGGCTTTTACGTTGGATTTGGCGCTTTTATGGCCCTTAGGATAGCCGCGGGAATGAATTTAGAAATCTGGGGTTCGCTTCAAAGATTGGCCTTTGGGGTGGTCTTCCCGGTGGGCTTACTTTTGGTCCTAATGGCCGGAGCCGAGCTTTTTACTGGGAATTGCTTGTTTATGCCATGCGCTATGGTCAAACATGGGGTTGGGCTAAATAAGCTATTTCGAATTTTGATCTTAACTTATATTGGAAATCTGGTTGGCTCCATTTTCGTGTCCTGGCTTGGTAATTTCAGCGGCGTGCTGGCTGACAAAGACACGGCCACCTATATCGTCACCGTGGCCAATGGAAAATGCGATTTGCCTTTTAGCCTGGCTTTTGTCCGGGGTATTTTTTGTAACTGGCTAGTTTGTTTGGCCATCTACTTGACCTTGGCGGCCAGGGATGGGGTTTCTAAGATCCTTTTGCTTTGGCCTCCAATTACCACTTTCGCGGCCTTGGGTTTTGAGCACAGCGTGGCCAACATGACCTTTATCCCCTTGGGCATATTTACCGGCAGTAGCCCCGCTTACCTTGGAACCGTGCCCTTGACCGCCAATTGGTACGGCTTTTTTATCTCAAACTTGATACCGGTAACTTTGGGAAACATTATTGGTGGAGCCATTTTCGTCGGCCTGGCCTATTATTTCGCCAATGGTTTAAAGAGAGCCGACAAGAATTGATGGCGACCATTGGTTTCGCGGCTTGACCGGGGGTGGTCTTTAATATTTCGGGTCTTTAAGCCGCCGCCCCCAAAGGGCTTCCAAATTAACTCCCCAAAATATATTAAGGGCCATCGAGGAAAGAATCTTCGATGGCCCTTTGTTTATGGAAAGAAATTGGAAAAAAAGTCAGCCGAGGGGCGGCCAAAAATAAAAAAAATTACTCGGCGCGGCGGGAAATTGATTTTTATGTAAACTCAAAAAATCAAAATCGAAAAAAAAACAAACTTGGATTTTTTTTAGCTCTCGGCCTGGTAGGTGCCGCTTTTGCCACCTGATTTTTCAAGTAACTTAATGGGGCCAATGATCATGCCCTTGTCTAGGGCCTTACACATGTCGTAGACGGTTAGTAAGGCCACCATTACGCCGTTTAGGGCTTCCATCTCGACTCCGGTCTGACTATCCGTGGTAACTTTACAGACGGCCTTAAGGGTAAAAGTTTTGGGATCAACTTCAAGATCAAGGTCACAAGCGGAAATAAAAATAGGATGGCACAGGGGGATGGTTCGGGAGGTGTTTTTGACCCCCATGATCCCGGCCACCCTGGCCACGGCCAGAACGTCACCTTTTTTAACTTTTTCATCCAAAATGGCCTCGGTTATTTTCGGGCCCAAGGTGATGGTGCCTTCGGCCAGGGCCACTCGGTGGGTTAGGGCTTTTTCAGAAACGTTAACCATGCGGGCCGAACCCTTGGCCGTCAGGTGACTAAATCCATGGTCTGGGCTACTGGCTTTGGTTTTTTTGGGATCGGCCAAAGGCGCTCTCCTATTTGGCTGAAAAGAAATTTGGTGAAAAAAATCGTTTTTTTTTCACTGGCCCGATTATAGCGTTATATGGCCAGCCGGGGCAACGGTAGGGGTCGTTTGTTTGGGCCATGGCCGGGGCCATGGCTGGGGCCATGACTGGCTTGGTTTTGATTGGCCGGTTAACTGGTTGGGAGTTTTAGCGGAGGCTAGGCGGCCTCGTCGGTTTGCCTTGAAACGGCAATGGCCTCGGCTTGAATTAAAAGGTTCTCCAAGAGAGCCAGTTTTTCTGGGCTCAAAGGTTCTTGGCGTTTGCTTAGCTGGTTTTGGAGCCGAGATAGGCGGTTTTGGAAGCTTTGGATATCTGAGGCCAAAACCTCGGCCAAGACGGGTTCGGGGACCAGGGCGGGAGGCTCGGTAATGACCATGGGGGCCTTGGGCGGCAGATCCAGGACATCAAGCCAATGGGGGACCAGGGTATTAAGATCCGGGTAGAGTTCGGCCAGTTTTTGTTGGAAAATTAAAGTCCCGGATTCCTCGCCATGGGTTAAGACCACCAGCAGATTGGGGTGAATTTGAGGTTTTAGCCATTCAAGTAATTCATGTTGATCGGCGTGACCGGAAAAGCCGCCCAGGGTATGGATCTTGGCCTTGACCATAACTTCTTCGCGAAAGATCTTGACCGTGTCGGCCCCTTCGATTAAACGGCGGCCGGTGGTGCCCTGGGCCTGAAAGCCCACGAAAATCACGTGGCAATTGGATCGCCAGAGGTTGTGTTTGAAGTGATGGAGGATGCGTCCGGCGTTGGCCATCCCGGAACCGGCCATGATGATGGCCGTGCCTTTGATGTCATTGATTTTTTGGCTCTCTTCCCCGGTTCTGGTGATTTTGAGAGTGTCGATGGACATGGGGCCATGGCCTTTACGAACCAAGTCCTTGGTTTCAGAATCATAGAGTTCCGGGTGATCGAGATAGATCTCCGAAGCCGCGATGGCCAGCGGGGAGTCCAGAATAATGGGGATTTGTTGGGGGATCTTTTTTTCGTGCCAGGCTTGGGCCAGAAGAACCATGAGTTCTTGGGTTCTTTCCACGGCAAAGGTGGGAATTAAGATTTTTCCGCCTTCTTGGTAAGCTTCGTTTATGATCCAGACCAGCTCGTCAATGGTCTTGTCAAGATCCTTGTGTAGGCGGTTTCCGTAGGTGGTCTCCATAAAAATGACCTCTGATTTTGGTGGAATTTCCGGGTCTTCAATCAGAAGTTGACCCTTTCGGCCAAGATCCCCGGAAAAAAGCACATGTTTGGGCCCGTCGTTTTCTTTGACCGTGAGCCTAAAACTGGCCGCGCCTAAAATGTGCCCAGCGGTCAGGCAGCTTACCACCAAACCGGGCAGGATCTCGTCTTCCGAGTCGAGTTTTAAGGGCCTTAATAGTTTCGAGGCCTGATCGGCGGCCTCGCGGTCATACAAGGGGCTAATCCCCTGACCACCCTGACGCTTATTTTTTTTCGACTTCCATTGGGCTTCTTGCTCCTGAATGAAGGCCGCGTCTTGCCACAAAATAGGTAAGAGATCGCAAGTGGCCTGGGTGGCGTAGATGGGCCCGTCATAGCCGGACTTAACCAGACGGGGGACCAGACCCGAATGATCCATGTGGGCGTGGGTGATGAGGATGGCCTTGGTTTCCTTGGGGCGATATAAGGCGGTATTGAAATTTCTAAGCTCGGTTTGCCTGCCGCCTTGAAAAATCCCGCAATCTATCAAGGTATAGCCCCCATTGGGGTTTTCCAATTGATAGCAAGAACCGGTAACCGTACGAATGGCGCCTAAACATTTAATTTTCATAAATAATTTGCCTTGTCTCTTGGCTTAAAAAATGGCCAAAGCCATTTTAAAAAAAGCCGGAAATAATCGTTAAAAATGAAATTTCGCCTAAAAAAAGGTCCCCCCATGCTTTTCTCTAATTTGGTTTTAAAAAAAATTCCTATTTGGTGACCTTAATTCCCAAAGGCCCATGGCCAAAAGGTTCCCTTTGGCCCACCGCGGCCTAATTAAGCCGATGTCAAGGAAAGGGTTTTTTCAATAATTTCTACAGGCCAAACCGGAAATTGTTAAAAATATCAATCATATTGGACCCACAAAGTCATTGTCACTTCCTTAAAATACCAATTTTTAGTTCCCTGTCAACAAAAATCGTTTTAAGGACTGACCGTTGAAAGAACTTTTTTTTTCGCTGGAATCCACTTGTCCAAAAAAGCGCCTGGCTAAGACTTAATGACCTTAAGCCTTGGCCACCAACAACCCTCCGGCCTTAAGCCGCGACGACCCGGCTCTCCAGGTAGCCAAAAAACTTAGACCACAGCCCCGGCCAAAATCGGCCCGTAAGCGGCCTAAATCGCCCCGTGGCGGCTTTTCGAGACCGGGATTGGGCTTTCCACCATGACCAAGGTGCCTGAAGGGCTCTGGGGCCCATTACGGGCCTTTACGGGCCCTGGTCTTAATTGCCCAAAATTAAGCCAATAAGTAATTTAGAAACCGGCCTCGATGGGTTAGAAAAGATCACTGGCTAACCAAGAGCCTGATCTAGCCAGGGGCCGAGCTCTCGTGGGGCCAAGACTATGATCGGCCCTAGAGCCGGCTTGGGCCAAAACCAAGCCGGCTCTAGGGCCAGAGGTAAAAACCATGGGCCAAAGAAAGAAAATTTTGAATTTGTCAGGCCGATTGAATTTTAAAAAGGCTTACTGAAATCTACTTTTGATTTTTGGAGGGACTAGGGTTTTTAGTTTTCAAACATGAAGTCTGACAAGTTATCTGGGAAATATTAAAAATAAGATTGTATTTTCTGGGTGTTATGGCAAAAAAATTGTAGCTAAACTAAAATTTTTTCCCATGGGTTTTTAGTTCAGAGCCAAAATTTGACCAAGATGGCCTAGCCAGAATTCTTTGTCTTAAAGCCTTATGGAAAAGTAAAAAAATTAGCTTGACCACGGCAAAAGCGGTTGGTAGATTGATTAATAACTTAATTAAGATTTTATGTATGGAAAAATTTTTGTTAACCGAGATGACTGTATTTTTAGCTCATGGTCTAGGAAAAAAAACTCGATAAGTTTTGGAAAATTTCTGGGCTGGGGCCTTGGCCGAGGGCAAAATGGGCCTAGTTCCTGGGGCTAGATTCTCCGGGACAAAGTTTGGCCGAGATTAGCCTTAGGAGGGTTTTAAATTTTATAAAGTGTTGTTTTTATAAAATAAATTTTTAT
>JAITJP010000311.1 GCA_031278835.1 Deltaproteobacteria bacterium | reverse complement strand
GCCTCGGTCGCTTGGTTTGTCGGCTTTACCCCGGAGTACGTCACGGCCGTTTGGATGGGCACCGATGAGCTAAAACCCCGGGCCGTGGGCGAAGTGGGCGGCCGGGCCTCGGGTCCGATCTTTCTTTACTACATGCGGGAAATCTTAAAGGACCTGCCCATCAAGGACTTTACCGTGCCAGATGACGCCGTCATGACCCCGGGCGGGGCCTTTGGCATTTGCTACAAAAAAGACACCGTGGGCACGGGCATCTCGGAAACGGTTCTTAATTCCACCCCCGAGGAAGACTTTCTCAAACAAGACTTTGGGGAAGATTTTAGCGATTTTGGGGCCGAGGAAGATTTCACCGCCCTTCTCCCCACTGCCCTTTAAACCACCAAAAAGGAGATCAGGGCCCCGGGCCATGGTCTCCTTAATGGTTTTTGCTTGATTTCGATTCCTTAATTAACTTAATTAATCAATTAAGTTAATTAATTAAAAAAAACTCCCCCCGGTGGAGGTTTTTTTAGGCCTTATGAAAGTAATTAAGTTTATTAAGTTCTGGTTTATAAACACCAGGTATCACGCCTTGGCTCAAAGTTTATTGCCAGCCAGCCTGGCGGCCGTTTTGGCTTACGGGCAAGAAGGCTTTTCTCCCCTTTTGGCCTTACTGGCCGTGATCGGGGTTGAGTTGGCCCACATGGGCGTAAACCTTTTTGACGATTATTTCGACTATCTCCACCAAAATACCGAGTACCGCGAGCTCATGGCCAGGGCGGGTATGCGGGCCCGGATCGCCAAATGCCCCTACCTGACCTCGGGTCAGGCCAGCCTAAAGGAACTTTTTTTCGTGGCCAGCGCCCTAGGCTTACTGGCCGGGCTTTTTGGGCTACCCATATTTTTGGCTAGGGGCCTGCCCATAATTTATCTCACCTTGATCACGGCCGCCTTGGGGCTAACCTACTCCGGTTGGCCGCTAAGGCTTAGTTACCGCGGTCTGGGCGAACTTGAAATAGGACTGGTTTTTGGGCCCCTCATGATGAGCGGCGTTTATTTTTCGGCTTGCGGAGGCTTTTCCCTGCCGCTGATTTTAATTTCCATTCCCGTGGGTTTACTGGTCATGAATATCGTTTACACCCACGCCATCATGGACGTTGAGCCGGACCAGCGCGTTGGCAAGATGACCCTGGCCGTTTTGGTGGGCAGTTCTTTTTCGCGGCTCACCATTTTGGCCCTGGTCTTGGTCATTCCTTACCTCATGGTGACCCTGGGAGTTTTGACCAAAAAACTCCCGGCCGTTTACCTACTGGTATTCATAACCTTGCCCCTGGCCGTCATGCTTTTTAAACTTATGCTTCAATACGTCAGCCATCCGGCCAAACCGGTCAGCCGCCGCTTTTGGATGGGCCCCATGAGCCGCTGGCCAGTGGTGACCGCCAATGGCATCGAGTGGTTTATGGTCCGCTGGTATCTGGCCAGAAACCTACTGCTGTTTTTTTGTCTCACGGTCATGATCGCCAGCTTTCTTGGCTAAGGCCAAGAAAAAATTAAAAAAAACCTCACCGGCCCTCCTAAAAAAAAAACAAAAAAAAATTTTTTGAAGGGGCCAAAACTTTTTCCCGGATAAGCTTTTCCATGAAATTTTTCTATCTTGGCGCCTGGTTTCTCAAAGCCCGCTTTTTTAATAAAAAGGCCCCGCTGCAAACGGTGCTCTTCGTAAACAACAAATGCAACCTGGCCTGCCGCCATTGCAATATCTATCGCCAGGAATCGCCCATCACCAAATCATATGAGACCGTTAAGGAAGAACTTAAATATTCTTATGATTTGGGCTCGCGTTTTGTCGATTTTGAGGGCGGGGAACCGACCATCTGGCGCGACGGGCAGCTGGGCTTAAACGATCTTATCAAACTGGCCAAGGAAATCGGTTTTTATTCCTCCACGGTCACGACCAACGCCCAATTGCCCTTCGCCGATTGCCAGGCCGACTCCATCTGGGTTAGTCTGGACGGGCTGGGGCCATTTCACGATCAAATCCGCGGTCAAGGGGCTTTTGATAAACTGGTCAAAAACATCGAAAGTTGCGGCCATCCCAGGCTATCGGTCAACATGGTCATAAACAAACTTAATCACCAGTCGGTCACCGAGACCATTGAGTTTGCCGCTTCAAACCCTCACATAAAATCGATTTCCCTTAATTTTCATACGCCCTTTGCCGGAACCGAGGAACTTTTTTTGGACTGGGAGACCCGCTCCCGGGTAATCGATCAAATCATTGCCTTAAAAAAGAAAGGCCGACCAATCATGAATTCCGTTTCCGGCTTAAAACTCATGAAAGGCCTCGATTACGAAAAACGCTGCTGGGTTACTAACTTTATCATGGCCGACGGCAGCCGCTTGCCCGAATGTCAGGGCCGGCTGGCCCAGGTCTGCGATCGCTGCGGCTTTTGCATGGCCGGGGAAATGCACAGCGTTTTTCACTTTAAGCCAGACACCATTTTGGCCGGGCTCAAACTTCGAGTCTCCTAGAGCCATAAAATTTTGGGCCAAAAAAAATCCGAACCATCGGATTTTTTTTTGGCCCAAGTTTTTTTTTCCGCCCTTAAGTTTCGCCCACCACCGTGCCCATGCCTTTAATGTCATAGCCGCGCATGTATTGAAACTGGGCTTGAAACTCCTTGGATCTGAGTATTTTTAAAATATCCACCACAATGGGCAAAGTCAGATCTTCTTTCTTTATGACCAGATCATACTGCTCGTTTTGGAGAGCCAAAAAATCCACCCCTTCGACTTGACTGGCCGCCTTAAGATCGCCCACGCCCAGATCGGCCTCGCCTCGGCCCACGGCCCCGGCCACCGACAAATGAGAGAGTTCTTCGCGCTGGTATCCGACGATGTCCCGGCCCTTAAGGTTCATGAGCCGAAGGTGCTCGTCTAGCAAGACCCTGGAACCGGCCCCTTTTTCGCGGTTGACGATGGTCAGATCCGGACGCCTTAAATCGTTCCAAGCCTTGATGTTTTTTGGATTTCCGGACCTAACGTAAAATCCCTGAACCCTTACGGTTAAATGAATGAGTATAGCCGGAATGCCTGGCAATAAGCGCCGAACGAAGGGGAGATTGTATTTGCCGCTGTCGCCGTCCCATAGGTGAGAGGTGGCCGCCTGGACTTCTCCTCGGTAAAGGGCCACCAAGCCCCGGTAACTGCCGACGTATGAGCGAAGGGCCCGAGGTTCCTGGCTGGGTCGCTTACTTAAAAAACCGGTTAAAACGTCCAAAAGGGCGTCCTGCCCGCAAATGATAAAACCCGAATCGCTAGATTTGGTGACGTTTTGACTTCTTTCAACCAGCGGTTCCTGGTTTAGAATTTGTCTTGAATCATTTATGTACCTTTCCACGTCGGCTCGCGCGAAACGCATCTTGCGGCCAACCTTGTAATGATTCAGTTCGCCACGTTTAACCATATCGTATACGGTATTTTTGGCCACCCTAAGCAGATCGG
>JAITJP010000258.1 GCA_031278835.1 Deltaproteobacteria bacterium | reverse complement strand
TTATCGTAGAGTTTAATTATGTTAATATTGGACTTAAAGCATTTTATACTGTACTAAAATTAATTTAAGTTGTATTTTTTTGATGTTCTGGGCTTAATTATCGTAGAGTTTAATTATCTTGTTATTGGACTTAAAGCATTTTATACTGCACTAAAATTAATTTGGATTGTAATTTTCGATGGTTTTGGGTTTAATTATCGTAGAGTTTAATTATGTTATTATTAGACTTAAAGCATTTTATACTGGTCTAAAATTGATAAAACAGCCCGATACGGCCATGGTAAAATTTCCAACTGGGTTAAATTTTTTTTAGTCAAATTAGATTTGAAAAAGGGTAATTTTTATTGATATTATTCTAACTATGAGTTATTTTTAATGCCTTTTCTCGAGATATTTTTAACTTGATTTTAAGGCGAAAAACTACTATTTTAAATAATTCAGCCCTTGGCATCTAAAACGAGTTTTGGTTCCGACGGCGACTTTGGGGAATTTTTACCCTTGACCGTTAAGCGGTTTTTAGGCTATCTTTCCAACATTATTTATTCCGTCAAATCGTTTGGTCATAAGGTTTAGGTTTAGGTTTAGCTTTAGTCTGGCCGGTTTGTTTGATAACCGGTTAGACCAAATCGTTTGGTCATAAGGTTTAGCTTTAGTCTGGTCGGTTTGTTTGGTAACCGGTTAGACCATGTTGTTTGGTTCACCTGTCCGTTTTGATTGATGGTTTTTTTCGCGTTTTTTTTTAACGCGGAAGCCTTTTGATTTTTCTTTGGAGGCAATTGTTCATGAAATCGGTAGTTAAATTTTTGGCTATCTTCGCTTTGGCCATCTGTTTGCCTTTGGCGGCGACCGCCCAGGCCCAAAATACCACTAGAATCGGTTACGGTGGGGCCCTATTGGGTGACTTGGCCAGCTATGGTCTATCCAACCTTTATGGTCTGGAATTCGCCGTGGCCCAAACCAACGCCAAAGGCGGTCTTTTGGGAAAGCCCATTGAAATCGTTCAGGAAGACGATTCCTGTATTCCCGACAACGCCGCTAAGGCCGCTCTTAAACTGGCTTCGGAAAATTTGACCCTTATTTTGGGTCACACCTGCTCCGGGGCCACCCGCAGCGCCCTAAGCGCTTACAACAACAAAGTCATCATGATCTCAAGCTCGGCCACCGAAATATCTTTGACCGACGACGGGGCCAGCCCCTATTTCTTTAGGACCACGCCCAGAGACGATGAGCAGCCCAGACTGCAGCTTGATTACATCAAGAAAAAGGGCTTCAAAAAAGTGGCTATCCTCCATGACAAGGGTGACTACGGCAGCGCTCTGGCCATTTCTCTCCAAGAGAACATTAAAGCCCAGGCTCCCGAAATCGAAATCGTCCTGTTTGAAGGGGTCACCACCGGCGAGGTTTCCTATGAAGACGTGGTTTCCATGCTCAGAAATAGCCAAGCCGAAGTCATGGTCTGGGGCGGCTATCATAGCGACGCTTCCAAGCTGGTCATGCAGATGAGGGAAAAGGGTCTTGAGACGGTCATCATTGGACCGGACGGCCTCTATGATCGTCAGTTCATCACCATGGCTGGCGCGGCCGCCGAGGGGGCCATCGCCACTGGCCAGGCTGACATCAGCGGCACCGAGGCCGCCAAAGCGGCCATCGCCGACCATCATACCCGCCATCAGGAAGAACCTGGCACCTATTTCTTCTACGCGGCCGGAGCCGCCCAGGCCCTTTTCGCCGCCGTTGAAAAGGTTGGCAACACCACCGATCTGGAGGCCATCAAAAAGCACCTCCAAGAAGACACCGTTGAGACGGTCATGGGCCCGGTGCGTTTTGACGCCAAAGGTGACGTCATAGGGGCCAAGTTTATTCTCTATGAAGTCAAAGACGGGCAATTCGTCCCAGTCAGCTAAAAGGCCATCTCCTCTTAGCCCTCGTCCAAAAGCCCTATTGTTATGGGGCTTTTGGACGATCCACCCTGCCATTGGCCCCGATCCCGCAAGCGTCCCCTTCTCTCGCCCAATTAGCTTAAATTAATGGAGAAGGGGGCCAGGGTTATTTACCCCGCTTGGACGGGCCTTTTATTAACCAAGCCAGCTTTGGCCAGATAAAATTTTGGCCAAATCAAGAACTAGCTGAGCTTTGTTTTTGGACAATAAACGAGCGATTGGAATTGAATAAACCCCGCGGTAATTAAGTCGGGGAGTTTTTTTTTGAGTGAATTTTATGACTTATTTTCTGGATCTCTTTATGAGTGGGCTGACCAGGGGCAGCATTTACGCTTTAATCGCCCTGGGCTACACCATGGTATACGGGATCATCGCCCTAATAAATTTCGCCCACGGTGAAATATACATGATTGGGGCTTTTACGGCCCTATTGGCTTCGTTAATTTTAAGCAGCCTGGGCTTGACCGGATGGGGTTTACTTTTTAGCGTGGCCGCCATTGCCGCCATTTATTCGGCCATGTACGGCTGGACCGTGGAGAGAATCGCCTACCGGCCCTTAAGGGGCGCCTCGAGATTGGCCCCCCTTATCAGCGCCATTGGCATGTCTTTTTTTTTGCAAAACTACGTTCAGTTGGCTCAAACGCCTAATTTCATGCTCTTCCCGGATCTCATCCCCCAGATGCCCTTTTTAAAACCCGTGGCCGGCTATTTAAACAGAACCCAAGTCATGATCTTACTTTTCACCATAGTCTCCATGGTGGCCTTAACCCTTTACATAAAATATACCAAGATGGGCATGGCCATGCGGGCCGTGGCCCAGGACATCACCATGGCCAGACTCTCCGGGGTTAACATTGACCGGGTTATTTCCACGACCTTTATCATCGGTTCGGTTTTGGCCGCCCTGGGCGGGGTTTTAATCGGCTGTTCCATGCGCCAAATCTATTTTCACATGGGCTTTTTGGCCGGCATGAAGGCCTTTACCGCCGCCGTTTTGGGCGGAATCGGTAGCATACCCGGCGCGGTCATTGGGGCCTTAATTTTAGGTTTTGCCGAAAGTTTCGCCGCTGGTTACATTTCCAGCTCCTATCGAGACGTGGTGGCTTTCATAATTCTCATAATCATCTTGATTTTTAGACCCGAAGGCATCATGGGCCAATCCCAAACCCAAAAGGTTTGATTGTTTAATTATTAACTTAACGAAAATTTTGGTCTTTCAAAAAAACTGGTTTTTTTTGGCAGCCCCAAAGGAAACTTGGTTATTTCAGGGTAATTTACCGTAGGCTTATTTTTTTCTTTTTAATCCCAGGGAAACTTGTTTTTTCCAAGAGCCCCAGGGTTTGTATTTTCTTCATTGAATTATCGGCACTTTCATGAGTTCAAATTTTACAGCCTCAAAAATTGGCCAGGCGGTCTGGTCGGAAATAAAACCGGCCTTACTGGCCACCTTTTGGATATGTCTATTGGCCTTTCCGCTGATGACCTTGTCCATTAATCCGACCAATCAAACCTATTCCTTTTCCATGGATAGGATTCCTTATTTGGCCGGCGGCACCTTCTTTTTGTCCATTATCTGGCGTTTTTTCCTAAAACGGCGCTCCTTCCAAGTCATCACCAAGGCCGTCCATCAGTCCGAGGGCTTGCCTGAGGATCTGACCAAAGGTCCAAAACCCACCTGGCTTACCGTGGTCATGGGTTCCAAATATCGCCGTCAGGGCCTGGTGATTTTACTGGTTTTAATGGCCATCATCCCGTTTCTCAGTTCTCCCTACCAGGTTAACGTTTTAATTACCTGCCTAATATACGTGACCTTGGGTTTGGGCCTAAACGTGGTCGTGGGGGTGTCGGGACTTTTAAACCTGGGTTACATCGCTTTTTACGCCATCGGGGCTTATACCTACGGCCTATTGAATCACTATTTTGGCCTAAGTTTTTGGCTTTGTTTGCCCCTGGGCGGGCTCACGGCCACGCTGATGGGACTTCTCTTGGGTTTTCCGGTCATTCGCCTAAGCGGCGATTACCTGGCCATAGTCACTTTGTCCTTTGGCGAAATTACCAGACTGGTTTTAAGTAATTTAAACGTCACCAACGGTCCTAGGGGAATTAGCTACATTAAGCCACCCAGTTTTTTTGGTATTGATTTTAACGGAGCGCCCAAAGATTTTTTGGTTAATTATTTGGGCGTGGATCCGGGCATGGATGTTTTTAAGGTTTTTATTTATTTCATCATCCTGGCCTTGGTCATCTTAACCATCATTTGCGTATTTAGGTTGGAAAACTCTCGTTTGGGCCGGGCTTGGTTGGCCATGCGCGAAGACGAGGTGGCTTGCCAGGCCATGGGCATCAATCGCACCCGGGCCAAGCTTACGGCCTTCGCTTTGGGCTCCACCTGGGCCGGCCTGGCCGGGGTGGTTTTCGCTTCCCAAATTACTTTCATAAACCCGGCCAGTTTTACCTTCATGGGTTCCATTTTAATTCTTAGTATCGTGGTTTTGGGCGGCATGGGCAGTATCCCCGGGGTTATTTTGGGGGCCATAGTCATTACCGCCCTACCCGAACAATTGAGATTTTTCTCCCAATACCGGATGCTTTTATTTGGGGCCCTCATGGTTTTGATGATGGTTTTTAGGCCCGAGGGCTTAATCAAAAGTACCCGGGTGGTCCATATGCATACCTTAAAAAACGGTAACGGCCAGGGCGGAAAAACCAAGCTGGAAGCCTTAAGCGGGGCCCCTCCGGAAAAATCGCCCCCATTGTTGGAAAAAAGCCAACGCAAAGAAACCGCCCTTGACCAAGACTCGGCCCAAGGCCCTCTGACCCAGCCCCCAGTGGCCCAGGGCCCCATGGGAGAAAAGTCATGACCGAGGCCATGGACAGGCCCCAGAGCGCGGCCAAAAAAGAAAGTTCTGATTTAATTTTAAGCGCCCTTGGCATGAGCATGGTTTTTGGCGGCTTGGTGGCCTTAAATAACGTTGATCTCTCCATTGAAAGGGATTCCATAACCGCCTTGATTGGCCCCAACGGCTCCGGTAAAACCACTTTTTTTAACTGCGTTACCGGAATCTATAAGCCCACCCGGGGCGAGGTTATTTTATATCCAGCCATTGATTTGCCCTCGATTAACCTTAAAGGCAAACCGGCCGACCTCATCACTCACCAGGGTTTGGCCAGAACCTTCCAGAACATCAGGCTTTTTAATAACCTGACCGTTTTGGAAAACGTTCTGATCGGCCGGCACACCCGCATGAAGGCCGGTCTTTGGGGGGCCTTAATCAGAAATAAAAAAACCCGGCAAGAAGAAGCCGAGGCCATCGAGTATAGTTTTGATCTCTTGGTGACCTACGGTCTTGACTCCATGGCCAACGAACTGGCTAAAAACCTGCCCTACGGCGATCAAAGGCGACTTGAGATCGTCCGGGCCCTGGCCACGGAACCCAAAGTCTTGCTGCTTGATGAACCGGCCGCCGGGCTTAACATCTCCGAGACGGCCGCCTTACGTGATTTAATTTCCGACATCCGGGAAAACGAAAAAGTCTCCATTCTTTTAATCGAGCACGACATGAGCCTGGTCATGACCGT
>JAITJP010000160.1 GCA_031278835.1 Deltaproteobacteria bacterium | reverse complement strand
CAACTTAGTAAACCGTTTTACTTAAAAAGTTAAAGATAACTTATCGGTTCACGACCAAAATGTATCTGGACTTGAGTAGGAAGGTCCCGGCCAAGCCTTTAACGACAATGACTGACCGGCTTGTAACCAAACTGACTTGTGTCAAATAGAGCCCGGTGGTCTTCTGAGGCCAAAGGGCTTGGCTTAAAACCAAGCTCTTAACGATAATTTTTGGGAAGCTCGGTTCAAAAAACCAAAAAAGCCACCCTGGTAGGCGAGTTGGGATTTTGTCAAATATGTTAAGGGGGAACAATAAGCGGCTTGGAAAAATCAAGGCGACAAACTTTTCTTATGAAAAATCGAGGTTAGCCTTAGGTTTTCAAAAGAGAGCCTAGATGAGAAAGCGGTGGGAAAAAAAGAAAGCGGATCGGGGGGAAAGAGGACTTGGAGTAAAAAGGCTATATTTACGGCTAGTTAGCCCTATTTTTAGCCAATAATTATTACTCTAACAATTTTTAATATTGACTTCTAAATATTAAAATTATAGTTATTTAATTATTTTATTCGATTAAAGTATTATTTTTATACTTAAAGATTGGTTAAATTTAAAATAATATTATTTTTTTTAAAAAAAATTAATTTTTTAGAATTTAAAATACAAAAAATTAAATTAACTTAACAGAGAATAAATAATCTAAACAACTATAAAAATTAGTTACAGGCTTAAATTATCTTATTTTTTTAATTTGCATAACTTAGCTATTTTATTAGCTAAATTAATCAGTGGTAAATTTATCACCGTGTTTTCAGGCTATTACATTTTTCATGGTATAATTGGGCCAAAATCATATTTTGAAATTGGTCATGGGCAGAATTGAGTTTTTTAAAATTAATTATTAAATAATTTCAATATGTTAACTTTTGAAGGGGCCAGAAAAAATGGTTATCTTACCTTGGCTCTCTAAAAATTTTTATCACGGATTATGCTGTTTTAGGCATGGGTAAGTTTATTTTTAAAATTCTCTGTTTTTTACCCTTAATATAACTATCTGAATATATTGATATAAAAAAATATTATTCTTTTTTTTACTTCACCGTTCATTTTCAGACCAACCCAGGTTTTTGACACCGCTCAGACGGAAAGTAAAAGGATCATTTTTCTTCATTTTTAAAGTTTATTATAAAACTTTAAAATTTTAATCTCATAAAAATTTGAAGGGTGTAGTGTTTTGAGGACAAAATTATTTTTAAATCTTTTTTTATTCTTATTTTTTACAATATTTTCAACAACGGCCTTAAAAGCTATAGAGATCACCGACGATTTGGGCAGGACAATCAACCTAAAATCAAAGCCCAATCGGGTGGTCTCACTGGCTCCGGCGGCCACCGAGATTATTCTCTCCCTGGGGGCCGAAAAGGCCCTGGTGGCTGTAAGTTCAGAGGATAGTCATTTTAAGGGCCTAATTGGCTTGCCTATCGTCGGAAGCCCCTCGGCGGCCTTGCCTGATCGTATTATTAGTCTTAAGCCTGACTTATTGATTGTCGAATCGGCCTTGGCCCAAAAAGCTCTTGCCGGTTCATTGGCCGGGGGGGCCCCGGTTTTGGTTTTAAACGGTCAAGGCAGTCTTGACCAAGCCGAAAAACGTTTACTGGAATTGGGCAGCCTTTTTGGCAAAACCAATCAAGCCCGGGCCATTTTGGCCGAAAACCAAGCCTACTTTGAGACCCTGGCCTTAAAAACGGCCAAACTAAAAGTCCCCAAGAAACGGGTCCTCAGGCTCTTGGCCAGGAAGGGAAGCCTTCGGACGGTTGGCCATTTGTCTTTCCAAAACGAGTTAATCAGAAAGGCCGGCGGGCAAACCCTGGATTTGGCTGACTCGGCCGAGGAAATCGATCTTGGCCTTGATGAGTTGATAAAATTTAACCCGGAAATCGTTTACGCCTGCTCTCGAGACAAAAAAGCCCTGGAGGCTTTGTTTTCGCGAAAAAATTTAAGCCAAGTCGCCGCGGTCAAAAACCACCAAGTTAGGTATTACCCTTGCGCCTTGACCGATCGGGCGGCCGCCCATATGGGCTATTTCGCGGCTTGGCTCTCCAGCGCCCTGTATTCCAACGAGTACGGGGATCCGGCTAACCTGGCCCGGCCCAACCAAGTTTTGGACCAAAAGATGGTCAAAATAAAGGTTCCTTTTGTCTCCGATGCCCGGGTGGTAAACCTCCGACTAAACGACTATGTCCAAAAAACTTTGCTCATTGATTTCAAGTCACCCCAGACGGTCATCTCCACCTCAGACGGCCCCAGGGAAGGGGTTTTAACGGTCGGAAACGGATCTTCTCCGGTCATGGTCTGGGACATCAATCACCAGGGCGGCTGGGAGGCTGATTTGGCCGAGAGATATAACCTTTTGGGACTCGATCGAAAAACTTCTTGCTTGCTTTTTACCGGGGCTGACCTAGACAACCTGGCCGTGGTCACCAAAACCTTTAAAGACATGACCGTGACGGTCTTGGCCACGGCCGGGGCCGAGTCAAACGCCGTAAGGACTTCCAAAGACGTCGGGGCCTATTACGAACCGGGCACCATAAACGTCATCGTCCTTTCTTCCCGAAAACTCTCGCCCACCGGGGCGGCCAGGGCCATGATTACCATTACTGAGGCCAAAACCGCCGCCGTCTGGGATCTGGACGTCAGAAGTTCCCAAACCCCAAAAATTAACCCGGCCACCGGAACGGGCACCGACAGTATCATCATCGTGGCCGGTGGCCAGGGCCCGGCCATCGATTACACGGGCGGACACACCAAAATGGGCCAGCTTATCGGAGAAGCCGTTTACCAAGCCGTCTTGGAAGCCCTGGCCCTGGGTAACGGTCTGGCCAGCCCCCGTCATGTCTTGGCCCGCTTGGCTGAACGTAACTTGGACCCCATGACCGTTTACTCCGCCCCCGAAGCTAAGCCCCTAACCTCCCAAAGCGATTTTCCCGACAAAATCGTCCGAACCTTTCTTGACCAAAAATACTCCGGTCTGGTGGAAACGGCCCTGGCCCTCGATGACGCCCTGGCCATGGGCCATCTGACCGACTTCCAAGCCTTTGAACAAATGACCCAAAAGGCCGCCGCCGAACTGGCCGGGCGGCCCGTAAAAATTTTAAACCTCACCGAAAAGGATCTCCCACCCCTACTGAAAATGGCCCTAAACGCCCTTGGTTCTGGCCTACTGGCCCAAAGCAAGGTTGATTAAAAACTGGCCATAGGGCGGCCAAAAACAAAAAATCCGGGCCCAAAGCCAATTGGTTCGGCTCCAAGCCCGGATGGCTTAGATTTTTGGCGACCTTCTGGCCAGAACCATTGGCCTTAAGTTAAAAAAAGCCCAAAAGTTTTAGACTTACTTCAAAATAACCCCGGCTTTAAGGGTGTTTTTGAAATGAAGCTTACCCAATTTGTCCAGGACTTGAGTCCCGTACTTCTCGTGTATCTCCTTGATCTGGAGATCGACCATGTCTGAAGCGCCTTTTAGGAGTTTTATGCCGTAGGGTTCACCCAGGGCCAGCAGGGAAGTTAAAAAAGCTCCACGGGCCAAAATGGAAGCGGCGGCGACGGCCACGTCCCTTTCAGCCCTGGGCGTTTGAAAGACCTCTATGGTCTGACTAAACTTTTTTAAGCGCTCCTGGAGAAGTTCTTCGCGGGCGAACTTATCCACTATGACATAGGGGCAATTCTCTCGGTCCAGTAAAGCTTCTATGGTTTTGGCGTGGGCCCAGGCCAAGATGTCGTTTAGGTTGCTGGATTTGGCGTGAATGGCGTTGTATTTGCTCGGGTTAATTTTAACCAAATAGAAATGTCCGGGACCCACGATTTCCTTTATCTGACTGGCCAAAGCCAGATTTCGTGAGTCGGAATTGGTTTTGCTTTCTTTAAGGCCAAGGGCCCTAAGCTTTGTTTCAATCTCCTGGTTTACGTAAACCCCGGCCACGACCAAAGGCCCAAAATAATCGCCCTTCCCGGACTCGTCGGTGCCGATCCTAACCGAAGGCGTTTGGAAGGGTCTCTGGCCGCCGTGACCCTGAAGCAAGGTTAGCCGTTTTTGGCTGGGCGGCTTTAGGTTGGTTTCCACCCACGACTTTAGGGTTTCTTCCACCAAGGGCTTGGCGGTTTCTTCCACCCACGGCTTTACGGGAAAAACGGGCCTGGCCAGAGATGAGCTCACCTCTCCCCCTGGGCAAACCCTAACTCTGCTTGAGTTTAGAAGTTCGGGTGGGATAAATTTTTGGCTGGTTGGGCTGGCCGTTTGACAGTGGAAAACCACGTCCGTGGGGTCATGGTCATAGGGATCGTTTACGAAGAGATCGTAATCGAAATCCCTGGTCGAGACTTGGACGAAAAGCCTATACAAGTCCTTCATGAGATCGGCCATCTCAAGAATTTTCCCTTCCAGTTGCGGCCAGGTGGCCAGGGCGTCAAGATCCGGATCGGGTAAGGCGGTAACCCGGTTTTCTAAACACCTTAAACTTTTCCAGACCTTGATTAAGCGGCTAAGGACCGGGTATTCCTTGGTCCGGCCCACGATAAATTGTCCCAAGGACCTGTTGTATACGTAGGCCTCGGTGGGAAACTGTCGATGATCCCTTTGGTATAGGGACAGATTGGTGTTCATCCGTAGGAGCATGACCTTGGTCACGAAGCCCTCGAAAACCTGGGCAAAGGGAAACAAAATGACATTGTAGCAGGGCAAAGACGGATTGACTTGCCTCATGACCTCTAGCAGGCCAACGGCGCTATCGAGGGTTATGCGTTCTTTGGGCTGCAAAAAATCATACACGTTTTTGCCGAACAGATTTTTGGCGGCCCTAGAATAAGTTTCCTCTCCCGTCTTTACATCCACCCGAACCTTTGGCGGGTTTTTCTGGTCATCCAGGGGCCCAAAACCGTTCCAGGCCCCAAGACCAAACTGATGGCCCTGGTACTGGCCATAGGCCAGACCATCATGGCCAAAGGGCTTTTGGCCATTAACCGATGGGTCGGTTATTTCTGGCTCATCGGAATTTAGCCCAAGGCATTCCATGAAAAGGCTGACCCTTTCTTGGGGCTTTACCCTCTGGTCGATGTCATACCCGTCATCCCCTTTGACTTTACGAAGGGTTTCCAAGACCTTGGCGTATTGTTCTCTGGTTTGGCTAAGCTGCCCTTCCAGGCCCTGAACCCCTTCCCGCTGGGCTTTTAGAGCCGTCATTTCCAGCTCCAAGCAGTCGGCGATTTTGGCCTTTTCCAAGGCTTCCCCCTCCAAGGCCTCTAACATGGGGTGCTCAAAGAATTTCTCGTTCCAGTCCGCGGGCAACACCTCGTCGGGGAGCCCATTGATCTTTCTGAGACGGTAGTGAGCGGACTTGATTAACTTCTTGATCTCCTTCGAAAAGGCCCCATTGATGGCCTCTTCGTAGACGGGGTCTGTCTCCATATAGGCCTTGAGACGATACCTTTCCAGCATTAAAAGCTCATCCTCCAGGACGCCTATGAGCTCCACAGGGTCGCCCTGCTCAACGATAGTCTGTTGCCAGTCCCCCCACTCTGACCTATAGGGCATAAGGATAACCTGTTCCAGGTCCATGGCCTCCATTTTTTCGACCTGTTCTTGTTCTTCCCTGGGCAGCTCGTCTACCCCATGGTCCACCAGCCATTTGGCTTGGCCGTAGGGATCGAGCTCATCAAAAACCAACCGCGCCTGGGCCTCCAAAACGTTCTCGTCTTGAGCCTCAATGGCCTGGTCTTGGGCCTCCAAAACATTCTCGTCTTGAGCCTGGCTGGCCTGGGCCTCCATGGCCTGGGCCTCCATGGCCTGAGCCT
>JAITJP010000091.1 GCA_031278835.1 Deltaproteobacteria bacterium | reverse complement strand
TTTTTTGCCCGAATGTTTGGAGAGATGGGTTAGACCCTGGTCTGTTTTTTTAAAGTTTTTATTAAATTAATGATTATTAATGGCAAATAACGTGATGTTTTCAGCAAAATAAGAGTATTAGCCAGATAGCGCGGAATGTTTTGGAAAAATATAAGTATTAGCCAGACAGCGAAGAAAGTTTTGGAGAAATATAAGTATTGATGAGATATAGTGCGATGTTTTCAGAAAAATAATAGTATTAACGAAATAGAGTAAGATATTTAACAGAAATAATAGTATTAATAAGATTAAAAATTATTTTTTGAAAAAAAATATAAGTATTAATGGGCCTGAGAAAGATGTTTTGAAGAAACGGGAGTATTGACGGGATAGAGATAGATATTTCAGACAAATAGTAGTATTGACGAGATAAAGCTAGATTTTTTTAAAAAATAAGAGTATTAATGGGCCTGGAAAAGATGATTCGCGGAAATGAGAGTATTGATGAGACTGGGCGGGAAGTTTTGCGGAAATGACAGTATCGCTGGGACTGGGCGAGAAGATTTGCGGAAATGAGAGTTTTTTGGTTGGGCAAGGGCATTTTTGGTTGGGCCATGATAAATATTTGTAAAATGAGGTTTTTTTTAGATAAGCGGCGGGAAGTTTTGGAGAAATGAGAGTTTTTTTTGCTGGGCGGTGAGAATTTTGAAAAAATGGGGGCTTTTTTTTGTTGGGCGGGTGGGAAATTTTGGCCAAAGGGAGGGTTTTTTTAGTGAGGGGTCAGGGAAAGGCTGGTTATGTAATAAGCGGGTCTAGACGGGAGTAAAAGAAGAAGTAAAATATAATCTAAGTAGACAATGAGATGAAAAAGGGAGTTAAATTAGTTGAGGAGCTTAAGGCCTTAATATTTTTTTAGATTATGGTCGATAAGTAATATTAAACGAGGGCATCTTTCTGGACTAGGTCAAAAGGTGACCTTGGGCCTATTTGGGGAAGTTTTTCCTCCCTTTATTTGTTAGGCTACCGTAAAGATATTTGGTTAGCTTCTTTTACATTCAAGGTTATCTTAAAGTCAATCTTGGTAATTATGATGTTATTTGGCTAATTTACTGTCAAAAAAAGCTACCAGTGGTTTACAAGCCAAAGTAAATATTGTAGAATAAAGGCCGATCGACCGGGTGGTTGGTTTAGAATTGGTTTGGCCAGCAAATCTAGGCCCCAGCCCAGGAGCCATAGTTTGGTATTTTCTCATGAAAAGTAATGACCCCAGCCCCCTTCAAGAAAAAAAAGTAAATCATGAGCTGGCTCCCAATCAGGGGCAGGAAAGGCCCAATCCGCCCATTTCGCCCATTTCGCCAAATCCAGCCAATCAGCCTACCGCGCCCAATCCACCAAGATTACTTGGGCCCGGCCATCTGACCAAAGTGGCCTTAAAAACTTTTATTTTGGAAACGCTCTGGAGTTCCAGCAATCAACAAAGCGTCGGCCTACTGACCATAATCGACGAACCATTAAAAATTATCTACGCTGACAAGCCAGAGGCTCTAAAAAAAGCCCGACTAAGAAATATTCATTATTTTAATACCAACCCGATCGCCAGCGGTCTGGTCATCGGGGCCTTATTAAGGCATGAGGAAGTACAAGCCGCGGCCGACCAAGAGCTCGATGGCCAAAATAATATCATTCAAGCCCTAAGCTCCGCCTTGGCCGCCGAAGGCGACAGTCTATTTTGGAAGTCCTGGTTGCCGCTTTGCTGTCTGACGGCCGCTTTGCTCTTTACCTTAACCGGCTTTATTTGGGCCCCCTTATTGATACCGATTCTGTTTTGCGCCTTTGCCTGGCCGGTTCGTTTTTGGGGAGTTTTTAAGGGCTACGCCATGGGCTTTGATGTTTATAAGGTCTACAAACTCAGCCATGGGGAGAGAATTATCAAGGCTATCCAGTGGATCTGGTTGTTACTTTTAAGTGTTTTAACTTCTTTAGCCATCTTAAAAGTATTTACGCCACCTAATCAGCCTTCTCGCTTTTCCGTTCCCTGGATTTTACTGTCTATTTTGGCCCTGTGGCTTTACGTAAAATTAAGTTTCGCCAAGAGTAAAAAGATATCCTACTTACTCTATCCGGCTTTGTTAGTCGTTTTGTTCTTTTTAACCTTACTTTTTATTTAAATTAGATATTTTTTTATTTATTAAGACAATCACTTATACAAGGACATCAATTTAATTAAAGACTGGGCCAGAGCCCCGGGCGGCTGGTTCCTAGCCTGGGCTTTTTTAACTTTTTTAGCTCGTATGACTTTTAAAAAGGAATAAATATAGTTTATATTTATTTTATTTAGCCATAGAGCTTCAATAAAGTAAAAACAACCCAGAGGTTAGTTTTTTTGGATATTGGTTGGCCTTCTGGCCGGGGCTTAATGATTTTATTTTGGTCAGGGCTGGCTGGATCTTTCCAAGGCCAAGGCCTGGTTGGCCTAAGCCTAGGCTCGGCTTTTCAGGGGCCCGTGTTTTCAGGGGCCCGGCTTTTCAGGGGCCCGGCTTTTCAGGGGCCCAGGTTTTCAGGGGCCCGGCTTTTCAGGGGCTCGGCTTTTCAGGGGCCGCTGGGATTATTTAACATTTTTTGGTCGCCAGACCTTTAGAAAGGAGAAAATATAGTTTATATTTATTCACCATTAACAGGGCCTAAAATAACTAAAACTAACTAAAGGAGTGGTTTTATTAGGATAGTTGTTGGCCATTTGGCTGTTGACTTAAAATCACGAGTTTTGTCACCAATGGGTGGTCATTAATTAACAAAATCATGGCTTTTAAACTCGGTCATTCGCCTGGAGGTGGTGAGTGGCTTTTACCGAATCAAATTATGGGTTCAATCATGGATGATCTAGATACACAGGTAGCGGAAAATTTACCCGCGCCTGGAGAATTACTACCGCTTTCCATAAATTTAATCATCAAAAACCGCCTGGGGCTACACGCCAGGGCCGCCGGCAAGCTAGTTCAAGCCGCCCAACAATTTAAGTCTCAGATCACTCTGATTAAAGATGATTTTGAGGCCGACGCCAAGAGTATTTTATCCCTGGTTAGCCTGGGCTGTCCTTACGACACGGAAGTGCTTCTGACGGCCGTCGGCGAAGACGCCGAAGAGGCCCTAAAGGCGGTGGCCGAAGTTTTCGAAAACCGCTTTGGCGAAATATGATCCTCCCCCCACCATTCGTTCCCAGTGACACGATTTTTTATGGCGTGGGTGTTGGACATGGTTTGGCCATCGGACCGGTTAACATCATTCACTCATCAAAGATCCGCCACAACCATTATCAACTAACCGCCGATAGGGTTGAGCCCGAAGTCAAAAGGCTTCGGGCGGCCCGGGAACGAGCTTACCAAAAACTAACCGCCGCTCAAAAAAGTTTACCGGCTGAGCTGACTTCTGGGGAAGGGGATATTTTTGGCGCCCATTTGATGTTTTTAAACGATCCCCAGCTTTTTACCCAAATAGAAAAGACCATTAGCGAAAAGCAAGTCAACGCCGAAGCCGCCTTGGTGGAGACCTTTGAAGCTTACATCAAAATAATTTCCTCCTTTGAAAACGAATACTTAAAAAGCCGGGTCTACGATCTGGAAACCATTTCCAATACCTTGGTTTCCACCCTCCAAGACCAAGAAGCCCGAAACCTGACCGCCTTTCAAAAAGGTTGCGTGGTGGTTTCTTTGGAGTTAAGCCCGGCCGAAGTGGCCTCGCTGCCCACCGACTTGGTGGTGGGTATTGTCACCGAAAGGGGCAGTCAAACCTCCCATAGCGCCCTGGTGGCCCAAGCCATTGGTCTACCCATGGTGGTTGGGGTGAGCGGACTTATCAGGCTTTTGCGGCACGGCGATCGACTGATCGTCGACGCCATCGAAGGCCACGTCATCTATAACCCCGATACCGACGCCACCAAATTCTACGAAACCCGTAAACAAGCCCAGGACTCCTACAAAGTCGAGGTCAATCGCTGCGCCCATCTACCGGCCATTACCTTAGATGATCATAAAGTCGACATCATGGGCAATATGGAGCTGGTCGAAGAACTGCCGGCCCTGATGACCTCGGGGGCCGAAGGCATTGGCCTTTACCGCACCGAATATATGTATATCACCAAAAAGGAACTTCCGACCGAGGAAGAACTTTTTGAGATCTACCGCCGGGTAGTGGCCACGGCCGCCCCCAGGCCGGTGGTCATAAGGACCTTGGATCTTGGGGCCGACAAGATCTTGGGGGTTAAGGGATTTAACGGTTCCAACCAGAGCCAAGCCCTGGGCTTACGGGCCATCAGGTTTTGCCTAAAACATCTGGACATTTTTAAGACTCAATTAAGGGCCATCCTGAGGGCTTCAAGCTACGGGCAGCTCAGAATCATGCTGCCGATGATCTCAAATTTAGACGAAGTTAGAAAAACCAAGGACATCTTGGCCGACACGGCCAAGGAGCTGACCAAGGAAGGTCATGAAGTCAGCCAGAAGATTCCCCTGGGCCTGATGATCGAGGTTCCGGCGGCCGTCTCCTTAATTAACGAACTGGCCGAGGAAGCCGATTTTCTCTCAATTGGCACCAATGATCTGATCCAGTACAGCTTGGCCTTGGATCGGACCAATCCCGAGGTGGGCGAACTCTATGAGCCCTTTCATCCGGCCATTTTGCGCATGATCAAAGCCACCATCGAGGCCGGGCGCCAGAAAAAACTCTCGGTCTCGGTTTGCGGCGACATGGCCGCCGATCTGGCCACGGCCTCGATCTTGGTTGGCTTTGGGGCCGACACCTTGTCCATGCCGGCCGGTTCCATCCCAAAAATAAAACGTTTGATAAGAATGTCCTCATTTGAGGAAATAAAGAACATCTCCGATGAAATCTTAACCCTTCCCACGACCGAGGCCTCTAAAAAACTCATAAAAAATCACGTCAAAGATCGTTTTAAATAACACGATATTTACCCAAAAGGGAGCTCCCCAGAAAGGTCGCCCCAGCTGGGCCAAAGGCCGCCCAGGGCTTATTTGGGGCCTTGAAGGGGCTTTTTTAGGCGGGGCTGAGATGGCTCTTAGGCTCAGCCCGGGCCGGCCGGAGCCTTTGGGCAGGTGGAGTCAGAACATAGACGCCTGGATCCAAAATAACGCTAAAATGATATTTTGAAAGATTGAAAATAATCGCTTGACATATTTGATTCTATATGACATACTTTCTAAATGTTTAGCTAAGCGATTGATAGCTAGCTTAAATTATTGCTAAATTCGCTTGACTAAATCTCTCAGCTTATTAAATCGTTAAAAAATCTTATTTGAAAATTCTTTCGCCAAAACCCCAACGAAATTACCGTTTAGGGCACCATAATTTTTCGAGAAATTTACCTTCCCGCTTAAATATCGGTATTTCTAGGTTTTTTGCCCTGGGTTATCCTTGGTCTGGCTTCAGGCTTTTCTGGGATAAGTAAGACCAGGTAAGTTTTTTCAATTAACCGCGTCGGGGCCGTTTTTCCTCTGGAAAAGCCAAAATTTGAGGTTTGAAGTTAGCTATTAAAGCGCCATGAACCCCCCGCTTAAAACCCTACTCCAGTTCTTAGGGTCGATGGTCGCCTTTTGAGGCGCGCCCGGAACGGAGATCGTCTAACCAACGGGAGTCTAAATGAGTTATCTTAGGTTAAACACGTCGATAAAATACGCCTTTCTGCCAATCTTGCTATTGGTTTTGTTCCTGCCGGGTTGTTTCAAAACCGACCAAGCCAAAGTCTTTAAACAAAAAGACCCAATCACCTCCATCTACACACTAAATCAGCAAAGAGTCAATCAAATACTGAGAACGGCCTTTTCTCAAATAGGTAACCCCTATCGCTATGGAGGCAATTCACCGGAAACTGGTTTTGACTGCAGCGGTTTCGTTAGCTGGGTCTACAAGCAATACGGCATCCTGCTGCCCCGCTCCTCAAGAGACATGCTGGCCGTGGGCGAACCCATTCCCAGGGAAGAACTTAGGCCCGGGGATTTGGTGTTTTTTAACTACGGCTATTCCCACGTGGGTATATACACGGGCGAAGACAAATACATCCACAGCCCCAGAACCGGCAAAAGGATCGAGGAAGTCTACCTGACGGCCAAAGGCCGCGGGGATCATTTCGTCGGGGCCCGCCGGATCATCGACAACATCGGCGTTAACATCATCTCCGATCAGCTTAAAAACCAGTGGATCGCCCAGTCCAGGCATCAAACCGATCTGGCCCTCCAGGCTTCCTTGGGTCAAAAACATTCGGCCTTACCCAATTCCCGGGTAACCCAATCCACCATCACCGCCTCCAACAAACTCTCCCCCACCAAAACCGCCTCGGTCAAAGCCAAAGTCGTCAAAAAGGCCTCCACGGTTAAAGCCGTAACTAAGTCAAGCGGCGCCAAAAAGACGGCCAAGGCCAAACAAAACACCTACAAAGTCGTCTCCGGCGACAATCTGGTCACCCTGGCCAAACGTTATGGGCTTAGTTCCAACGAAATCGCCCTGGCCAACAACATCAAAAACAAAAACAAGCTAAAACCCGGCCAGCTCTTAATCATTCCGCCCAAGGCCAAGGCCACCGTGGTGGCCAAAAAGTCCAAAAACAAAGTGACCAAAACCACCTCGGTCCAAAAAACCAAAACCAAGTCCTAATCATTCCGCTTTAGCTTATTCGAGGCCAATCTTAAGTTTTTTTGCTTAAGATTGGCCTCAAGTAAAAATTCTAGCCCGCTTAAGCCTAAGTTTCAGTGGGTGAGTAAAAATTTGCTTTTGGCCCAGGCCCGACCAAGGTTTTTTTACCCTTGAAATAAAAGGGCCTAAATTCCCGTTGATTCGGGCTTTTTTTTGAGCTCAAAAAGGAGCCGGTTTGGCGCCTGGACTTTGACCCATTGAATTCACTTAAAGTCTTGTGTAAACCTATTTATTTTAGACGCCTAATAGATTTTAAGATCCTTTAACCATGATATTACTACGAAAATTTTTAAATATACATAACGCGCTCATGAAGATTTGTAAAAATAACTAATTTATGGTAGGCT
>JAITJP010000074.1 GCA_031278835.1 Deltaproteobacteria bacterium | reverse complement strand
TTAAGATATTTTTTGAAAAGGTTAGGAATGAAACCGCCGCCCAAGCCCAGCATCAGAATATTTTTGTTTTTAGGGGTCAAGGCCAGACCCAGAAAAACCATGCCCGGGTATTCAAATATTGGAGTATCGGGGCTAGAAAGGGAGATGGAAGTTTGAGATTCCCGTGCTTCCGGCCCCAGGTGTAAAGTTCTAACCCCGTCCTTTTCGGTGATGGTTACGTGGTGAAATGACGAGTCGCCTTCGAAGATTACCTTTGAACCATTGGAGGAAAAAGATTTAGTTAAATTTTTGAGCATTTTTGGTATCTCACCCAGTTTCATGTTTTTTTACAAACCTTTCAAACGGACTGTTTGGTCATTCCGAGGTCGATTCAGGCTGACTTCCTGAAATTTACTTAATTAATTAAAAAAAAACTAAAAAGCCCTTAAATCAAGACCACCCCTAAAAAAGATGGCCTATTTTTTTTGCTTTTTGTTATTTTTTGTTTAGGCCCGGCGAAAAAAAAATAATTTCCCTTAGGGCCAAGGCGGCCTTAGGGCCTCATTTCTCCGGGGTAGAGGCCATAGTCATCCAAGGTATAGCTGCGATCAAAGGCGGCCGGTTCGGTTCTAAACAAAACTTTCAAGGGCGGCTTGTCGTTTACGGCCAGGGCGATATTTATCGAGTTCATGAGATTGGAAATATCCCTACTAAACCTAACTTCTCCGGGCGACAAGGGCGGATCGGGATTGACCGTTAAGCTAATTTTCTCCGAGGTCAATAAAAAGGTTCTAAGAGAATCCGAGATCTCCTTGGTATTGGCGATGATGTTGTCAAAGCGCATGGTCAGGGCCATCTCAAAGAGATCCGAGAGCCTTTGACTTTTGGCGGCCAAGGCCGCCCTTTGGCTCATTTCTGACTCATTTGAGTGGCCCGAGTTCTTATTGACCTCGGCGCTCCCTTGGCCAGTGGAAGCGGCTGGGGCTGACTCGGCCTGGCCTGAAGGCAAATCTTCCAAGTTCAGTTTGGTTAATTCGGACTCATTTGAACTTAGGGCCTCGGCTCCAGCTGACCCAGCCGGGGCGGGCGATAGGGCGACAATAAGGCGTTCGGTCAGGCGCTGGTCAACAAGCTCGATAGAAAAATCAGTCAGCTTGGAATGATGAAGGCCCGATTCCAAGAGCGGCTCGGTGGGGTTGTCCACGGTCAAATGGCTAAGGCTTACTAAACTGGCCCGATCGATATCAATGAGCCGGAGTTTTATATTAGCCGAAAAAAGTTCCGGCACCTGGAAATTTGAAAGATCCAAGGAGTAGGTTTGTTCCGAGGGTTCGTAAAGCGAGCTTAGCTCAAGATTAGCCGTAAGGGGCAATAAGCCGGCCCGATAAAGGGTCATAAACCAGGCTTGGTGGCCTGGGTTGGGGGCCTGATCCAGCTGGGCTTGGGCCGTTGAGTCTGGCTCTGACCCGGCTTGGTCGTTTGAAATCTGGGGGCTTAAGTCAAGGCCCAGGTCTTTAATTTTGGCCTTAAGGTTAAATTTTTGTAAGGGGTTGACGGCTATTTCTTTGGCGCTGATTTTTTCACCGCCCAGGGTGGTCAGGGTTAAGTCAAAGAGAACGGCCTTGGTGGCCATAAAGGGTCTACTTATGGGCAGATCGGCTGAGAGCCGGCCAAAGGAACGAATGGCCGGTCCGGTCAACCACAACTCGGCCAGTTCCGTTAAGGACAAATGGGTCAGGCCTTGAACCATGGGACCAAAATCGAGGGCTTGGACCTTAAGTTGGCCGAGGCTCAAATCCCGTAAGGCGAAACGCCAGTTTTCGGCGCTGGCCGGAAAACGGTAGTTTAAGCCGTTTAATTCCAGGCTTTGGCTGCGGGCTTTTTCGTCCAGGCCCCTAACTTGTAGAGAGGCCAGGGTAACCGATGAGGGATTTTCTCCAGGATCGATGGTTAAGGTCAGGTTATTAAGGTTACCTTGGTTAACCGAAAGTCGGCCCGAGGGGGCGATGACGATTCCGCCATTAAAGGAAGACTTGTCCAGGGTCAGGGTCAGTTTTCGGGCCTGGCTTGGGCCTTGGTTTTGGCTAAATTGGGCCGAGAGATTTTTGGCCAAGCCCTTATCGGCCGAGATGGCCGCCTGGGCCGGCGGACCGGTTAAATCCAGGCGCTCGAGCTCAAAATAATTTATCGATAAATTTCCCCGAATGGGGCCATCGGGAAGTTCGTTTACCAGCCCCTGGACCATCAAGAGATCGGTTCTGGCCTGGTTTTCGTTAAACCTTGGGGCCACCAGTTCCAATCTTTTTACGCTGACTTTGCCTTTTAGGCCAAAAATGGCGCCGTCCAAAAGGCTGAGATTTTCGATTATCAGGCTATCGGTATTTTGATCAAAACGGTGGCTTTGGGATTGCCATTTGTTGGTGCCCACGGCTTGGTTCATATAAAAGGCAAAAGGTTCCCACCGATCGGCGCTTTTAAGATAGCCCAGACCGAATAAAGTTACCGCCACCATGAGAACCAAGGCATAAGGTACCCAGCTCCAGACTAGTCGCCAAGTAGACCTTTTTTCCCGTAAGGGCTTTAGGTCGGAAGTAGTCACCTAGAATACCAGTAAATAGCTCCTTAACCGGCCTTTAAAAATGGCGAGAAAATGGCCATGTCCGAGGCGACCGGTCGCGGTTAAACGGAATGAGTCAGCGGGTTTAGCCTACAAGGCGATTAGTATTGTAGTATAGAAATTAGTTCAATGCAACTGGATTGGGGAAATACTATTGGAAAATAAGACAGTTATTTGTGTATTTATTTGCTTAAAAATATTTTTAAAGAAATAATTAAATAATGTTTACTGAGCAGTCTTGGAGGGGAGCGAAAAAGGCCCTGGGGGCCTTTTTTTGTTTAAGTTCTGAGCCAAAAGGGCCCCAAGAAAAGACCAGTTGGCCAGGCCAAGCGGCTTTTTCCGAGGTCAGCTCCAGTTTGGTTTTTTTTAGCCTTCCGGGAAAGGTCCGGCCTGATGGGCTTAAAGGGGCGATTTTTAATTCCACGAGCCTGTGCGCCAAAAGTCGATTCGAATTTGGTCTCAAAGGCACCCTTGAATTTTATGGACTTGGGGCTGAGCCTTTTTTGTTTTCTGGCCCCGGCCCATCGGGCAGCTGGGTCCCAGCTGGGCCCCAGGAGGGCTGGCCCGGACTGGGGCGCTTTTTTTGGCTCATTGGCGGTAAGTGGGGCAATCGCCCGGAACAAAGCGATAGCTGGGGCAGTTTGAGCCATGTTTAGGGCAAACCCAGGTTTGGCTTCGGCCGGAAGTCTTTAAAACGTAAGCGGTTTTATCGATGGGGCAGCTGGGCGGCACGCTTATCGGCCAACGCTCATCCAAGCGTCTGGGGCGCTTATGGTTGGGGCAGGAAGGGTTCAGGCAGCCCAGCCGTAAAGCTTGGGAAAAATCAAAGTCTCGTTGTTTGCCTTGGTTAACCAGTAAATAAGGCCAGCCGCACAAGGGGCAGCCGTGCAGCCCGCCCGGGCCAAGTTTGGCTTGGATGGTCTTGTATTGAAAAAGATCCATAAGCAAGGGGACGGAATTGGGCAGTTCCAGAGAGACCAAAAAAGGCCAACGCTTATGGACGGCTTGGCCGCCCGGGGCGCCCATGGAAAAATGGTGACCGTCAACCAAGGTCATCAGATCGGAAAAACCTTCGGAGAGTAAGACATTGGCCCCGTAGAGTCGCAGTTCCCTAATGACTTGACTTGGGTATTGGCGGGCTTCTTCCTTAGGCAGTTCAGAGATGATGGTCATTTTGACCTTACGACGTAAGGCTGACAAGAAGTGATTGGCTAAAGGCCCCCACCAGTCAGGCTCAAAGGCGGGCAAAACCATAAAGGCTTCGTTTTTGGCCTGATCCAAGGCCTCCCAAAAAGGCGAGGGCTGCAGAGGTAACCAGCCCGGCCAAGCCGTGTCCGTCAAAGTGGACCAGAGTTTTCGCAAGGGTGATTTGACGGTCAGCTCATCTAGGGAGGTTGGTGAGCCGCACACGACCAGGGCCCCGGCGGCTAGGTTTAAAGCTCTCAAAATACCGGGGCGGCCCATCTCGGGACTGCTTAAGCCGTTTGAGGTTTGGGGCGGAGCCAGGGCCGTGTCCAAGATAACCAAGGGGGCCGGGGGCCAGAGTTCAAAGTCCTGGGGTTCTCCGGCCATTACCCCCGGGGGTCGGCCAAAATCTTCAAGAAGCGATCTGGCCAGGGCCCCTTGGGCCTTTGAGGCGGTCATGACATAGACGTTTACTTCTTGGCCAAATGATTTGGCTTTTCTTACGGCCTCCACGGCCAGCCTGACCGAGGCCAGGGCCGAGACCGGGCAAAAGGGTCCGATGTCGTCAAAGGCCCGAAGGGCTGGGCCGGTGGGGTGATTCAAGGGCAGTTTGGCCAAACCGCTGGAAAAACCCATTTTCGACAAAAAGCCATACTTGGCCGGATTGGGGGTCAGATACTCTGAGAGGATTTCCACCTTGGGGGCTAATTTTAGCCCAACCTTACGAAAGTCCTTCAAGGCCTCCTTAAGCCCTTCCTTGGGGTCGTCTCCGGGCTCCGGCTGAGCTTCCTGGCCCAGGGGAGCTAATTTTGGTAAGGGGCCCAACAAGGCCGCTGGTTCTGAAAGCGGGCCATCAAGGGTCTGTGAGGCCAGAAAATTTCTCCAAGCCAGGAGCCCGTCCTGGCCCATGGGGGCCGCCCCGGTCCAGGACCAAGGGGTAAAGTCGGCCACGATTACCAAGCGTTTTTTGGCCATCATGGCCAAGGCGGTCAAGGCTTCCCTGGTTTTGTGGTCAACTACCACCGGAGCGGCCACCAGGAGATTATCCACCGAGCTTAGGGGCAGCTCCGCTCCCAGCCTACTTAAGAGCACTTCGCTAGAAGCCAAAACCCCGGCTGAGAGCTGGGCCTCATTAATCGGCAGTTCCAAGGTGGCCGCTTGAGAGATAAGCCCTTGACCAATGGCCTTTAAGGCTTCAAGCTCGGCTTCCAAACTTTCCTTATCCGGTAAACCGTTTACCCTATCTTTGGCCGCCGCCAGCTCAGCGTCAACGGTCTTAGCTTCGTTTAAAAGCGATTCAACTTCCAACCTAACCCGCCGCATGGCCCTCTCGGCCGCGTCCAGCTTGGCTTTGCTAAGTTCCAAACGTTCCTTTTGGTTTTTTAGCCCCAAAAGGACCATGAGCCCGCCTTGATCTTTTTCGGCCTTGTCGTATTCCCTTTGACTGTCGATTAAATCGATTTCCCGAGAGGTCCACTCGGATTTTCTGTGGTGGGCTTCATTTCTTAAATGGTTTAGCGATCTGCTTAAACCTTGAAGCCTGGTCCAACACTCCAGCCTCTCCGAGACCAGTTTTTCTGACTTTTGGTGAATTAAAAAATCGCCCCTGATTTTTTCGGCTTCTTCCTTTCTCTGCCTTTTGATTTTGTCGATGCGGTTTTCCAGAGAAATGGCCTCCAGTTCTTTAAGCTTGGTTGGTTTGGGGCCAAGCGAAATGGCTTTTTCCCTAAAAGCCAGGGCCAGGGCCTCCAAAGGGCCATCGAGGCCCGAAATAACCAAGACCTGACCTTGGTCAACCAAACCTTTGACCAAATCAACCACCAGGCTGGAAAGGTTATCCGCTCTGGCCCAAAGGAAAGTCACCCCTTCAGAAATTTTTTCTTGGCCCTGATAAGCCGGCCAAAGCTCCTCGGGCCATTTTTCCTTGCCCCCGCCCAGGGCCTCCGACAAGGTCATCAAAAAACCCTTGACCGGGTCTAAAAACAGATCGCCTCCGGGCAAAACGACTTTGGGTGGCTGGTATTTTTTTCTTTCAAACCTTTTGCCCGGCTCCTTGGACTCCCTGGATGGGCCTTGCCTGACCTCCGGGCTTAAGTCGGGCCCTTTAGCTGGACTCGCGCCGGCCCCTTGGCCCTGGCTTAGGTCCAAGCCATGGGCTGGGCCTAAATGGCCGGTTTCTCCAGTTTCTTTTTTAAGCTCCCAGCCCACTTCCCAAATACTATCGGCCGGTCTCGAAAAGGGATTGGGAAAATGGTTGGGCCGGGGATTATCGACCCGCGGGAAAAATCTGGCCAAAACGGCTTTAGGCTTACTCTTGGCCGGGGCTTTAGTAGCGCTCTTACTTGAGCCGGTCTTTAAGCCCACCTCGGCCTTGGTCCTGGCCGAACTCACCTGGTCCTCGGCTTGGTCCTCACCTGGCTCCAAAAGGGGTTCAACAAGTTCTCTCTCAAGGATAAAAAGGGTCTTGGGGCCGTAAGCCGAGGCGACCACCACTTGGTAATTATCTTTACCGTAAACCAAAAGGCCTTTTTGGCCGTTCAAGGGCCCATGGCCTCCCAGAGTCCTAAACAAATAGGCCCAGCTGCCTTTATGGCTAGCCACCAAGCTAGGCTCAAAATAGACGGCCTCATGGTCATAGCCCGGGCAGGTTGGGTAATAATCGCCAAATCCAGTGGTCAATGGATCTCCGTAATTCAAGAAAAAATGTGCCCCTCTCCCAGTCTCGGGCCGGCCGGGCTTGGCCGGGCTGGCCGCCGCTTTACCGCTCGGAGGCCCCTAGAACCGCCTCAGAGCCCCACAGAGGCCGGCCATTAAAAAAACGCCCTAACATTGCCTTGGCTCAGTTTGAACTCGTCTACGGGGCGATTTGGGGTGTTTACGGGGCGATTTTGAGAAGACCCCAGGGGCCCAAAAACATGGAGCCGAGAAAATCAAACTTTGATTGATTTAAAAGGACCAGCCGCCCCCACTTAAAAGTAGGCGCGGCTTAGAGAGCTCAGGCTATTATAGCAAATCTTTTGGGCCTTCCCGGGCCGCCTTTCTGGGTCTGGCCAATATCACGGCCAAGCAAAATCTCAACGCGGATAAATGGGCGGGTCTTGGTTAAAGGTAAAGTTTAGGCCCAGTTTTTGAAAAAACACCTGGGGCTGGCGATTTAACTCCCCTAGAGGCACTGGTAGGGCTGGCTTGGCTTTGATAGAAACCTTACCGCCATTTACTAGCACTTTATGCAGTAAAGTGGCGATTTGGTAGTTTGAATGAAAGTTTTTAGTTAAGTGCTGAGTAAACTCGTCAATAACAGCGAAAAATAACCTTGAAATTTCATCGTCAGAGGGGCCACCCGATGGCCGAACAATTTTAAACAAAGGAAAATTTATAATTACGGAAAATAAATCTAAAAATTTATAGGCTTCTAAATTTATTTCAATGTTTGAAATTTGAATTTCAGGATGATTTCTTATAACTCTATCAGGATCGTCTTTTTTTAACTCATTTAGCGTGGTAGGTCTTATGCCAGTTAGAGTAAGCGAGCCATCAAGGTTAACAAAGACGTTAAGCTTACTAAAGGGGCTTCCGGTCAAGGTTAAGTCAGTGGTCTTGGGATCATAGGTAATTTTAAATTCAAACGAATCGCTTAATTCCATATAGCGTAAACGCGAGATCCAATAGTCGTAAAAGCTATTAAATAAGGGGTAGGGAGAGTTGGTAAGGGCGATAAAATCCAGTTCTTGAAAGCTAGAAACGATAGTGGAAAGACCGTTTTGGGGCGCCCAATCAAAGCTGGTGGCTAGGCGCTTTAAGGCAATCTCCAAATAATTTTCAATTTCCAGTCGTAGGCCGTCAAATTCGAAAGAACCTTTTAGGGGCGTATAGGCCAAATTGCTGGTGAAAAAATTTTCTAAGTCTTCTAAATTATTCATCCTTAAAGAGCTAAAATCAATATCTTTTGCGCTAAAATTGTTTAAAGAAACGTTTAATTTAGCGTCTCTAAAAATATCATCTGTAACAACTCTTACGTATGGATTTTTTAAGTCAAATGATTCTAATTTATCAATAAAATAATTTTTAGCTTCTAAATAATCAAATTTAACTAGTAAATTATCATTTTCGCCTAAAACAGTTCCTTCTAGTTTAAAATTTGAAAAAGAAACATATTTAATAGGTAGAGAAATAATTTTATAGTATATATTAATATCGTTATTTAAAGGTCTTTTATAATCACCAAAACTTATAGTAATATCTGACCAATTAATAGATGATTGCACTTTTCTTGAGCCGAATACTTCTAAGTTAAAATCCGCAACTTTTATAGATTCAAAATTAAGATTTTGACCTTGATTTGGAAGTATAGATGATAAAAAATTCTGTTCATTCGTATATTTTAAATTTACAAGTTCTACTAAACCAATTTTAGTATCACATTGTGCATCTCTAACTATAAAAGATTTAATAAAATAGGTTATAGCATAAATCTTTGGCCCTTCAACAATAATTTTTTCACTTAAAATGCTCTCTGGTTTGGCTTGACCACTAAAGGCTTTTTCAAAATCACTCTTACTGGCTGGTTTAACCATCTCAATTCGATCAATCTTACTTAGCCCCAATTCGTTGGCAAAGCCCGCAAGTTTAAAGGTAACATTATTCGCTACCACTGATTTTTTACCTCTATCGTAATTTAATTCTCCATATTCATAATTTTCTTGCCCGAATATCATATCCATGGCAAATATAAAGCTTTCCTTAGCTTGCCAGGGTATTGAAAGGTAACCATAAACTAGGCCGCCAAGGCCCACTAGAATTAAAAGCAGAATAAGCCGTATAATCCAAGCCTTAGCCCTCTTTTTCTTTCCCGGCCCCAGGCCCACTGGCCCGCCTAGGTATTGACCTTCAAATGAACCCTGAAAGGCTTCTTGCGGCACCCCGGCGGGCGGGTATCCCGGCACCCCGGCTGGCGGGTATCCCGGCACCCCCTGGGGCGGATACTGCGGTGGGTATTGAGGTGGATACCGCGGGGGCCCCTGCGGCGGGTATTGCGGCGCCCCCTGCTGTGGGTATTGGGGTGGGTACTGTGGCGACCCCTGCTGTGGGCTCTGCGGCGGGTATTGGGTCGGCCATTGTGGCGGATAGGGCGGCTGTCCTTGGGGCGGATATTGAGGCGCCCCCTGCGGCGGGTATTGGGGCGAATACTGGGGCGGATAGGGCGGCGGCCCTTTAGGCGGATATTGTGGCGCCCATTGTGGTGGTTCTAATGGGGCGCTTTGGGGCGGTTCAGTTGACGGCCCTTGAGTTAAGTTCTGTGGAGATCCTGGAGAAGTTTCTTGGGGTGGATCTTTCGGACCATTAGAATTTTGGTCAAAATTGGACATGGTTAAAACCTTTATGAATATTTATAGTAATTTAAAGGTCCACTGGCTAGGCCTTTAGCCGTTTAATTAACAATCAGGCTCCCAGGGCAAGACAAAATAGCTTAGTCTTAAATTATTTTGCATTTAACTAGCTAGAAGCTGTTATTATAATTGAGTTTTTGGGTGTCTAAATTAACTTATATGTTTTTAGTTAATATTACTAAGAACCTGGTTGGCCATGTGGATAAATAGTTGGATCTTGGTTAAAGGTTAAGTTAATGCCAAGTTTTTTATAAAGGGCCGGCGACGGTCTCGAAAAATCATGTAGAGACACTGGATAGGTTGGCTGGGCTTTGATAGAAACCTGACCGCCTTTCGTTAAGACTCTATGTAGGGATTCTCCTATATTATAGTTTGTATTATAGTATTCAGTCAAATTATTAGTAAAAAGGGCTATTAAATTAGAATAAAATATTGAAATTTGGTCATTAGAAAAACCATTTGGTGGTGTTATGTCATGAAACTCAGGGAATTTAGTCATAACATAGAAAAGATCTATCAATTTATTTACTTTAAAATTTATATCAAAGCTTGAAAGTTTAATTTCAGGATGATTTTCTATAGCTCTATCAGGAGAAGTAAATAACATCTCATCTATAGTAGTAGGAAATATTCCGGTTAGAGCTAATGAGCCATTAAGGTCAACAAACTCGTTGAGCTTACTAAAGGGGCTTCCGGTAAAAGTTAAGTCACCTTTCTTAGGATCGTAGGTAGTTTTAATTTCGAAAGAATCCTTTAATTCCATATCGCTTAAACGGGCTAGCCAGGCTTTATAAAAGTCGTTGAATTCGGAGTTGGGAGAGTTATCAACAGCGATAAAATCCAGTTCCTCCACTTTCGAAACAATATTGGAAAGGCCGTCACTGGCCGCCCAATCAAAAGTCGTGCCCATACCTTTTAAGGCAAACTTCAAATAATTTTCCATTTCCATTTTTAGGCCGTCTAATTCGAAAGAACCTTTTATTGGCGTTCTGGATAATTTTGTTTCGTCAAAATTTTCTAAATCTTCTAAAGTACCCGTTTTAAAGTGGCTAAAATCAATATCTTTTGCCTCAAAATTATTTAAAGAAAAATTAAAAGGAATTCTATTATTTAATCTACCAATATTTTGCGCATTTAAATTTTTTAAATTTGAAGATTCTAATTTAAATTTATATAAATTATTAATTTCTACATAGTCGCAAGATAATGAATAATAATCATTATAATTAAAATCAGTAAATTCAATATTAAAATTATTTACAGACGTAAAAATTATAGGTATAGACATAATTTTTTCATATAAAAGAAAGTTATTATTAAATGAATTAGTATAATCGCCTAATGAAATGATAAAATCTGACCAATTAATGTTTATTTGATAATAATTATCTGATATATTTAAAATAAAATTAGTAAATTTTATAGTTTCAAAACTGAGGTTCTGAATATTTTTTGGAATAAAAGGAGATAGAAGATTATTTTCTTTTATATATTTGAAGTTTAATAGTTCTATTAAATCAATTTTAAATTCTGCGTTGATACCATCTCGTCTAGGTTGTTTAATTATATGATATGGAAAAGAAATTTGTGGTCCTTCTATGGTAATTTTTTCGCTTAAAATACTTTCTGAACTGGCTTTACCATTGAAAGCTTTTTCAAAATCGCTCTGGCTGGCTGGTTTAACCATCACAAGCCGATCAATCTTACTTAGTCCTAAGTCACTGGCAAAACCATATGGTTTGAACGTAATATTACTTACAATAAGAGAACTTTTAAATATATTATAATTTAAATCTTCATATTGATAATTTCCATTCCCGAAAATACTGTCCATAGCAAAGGTAAAGCTCTCTTTAGCTTTGGCTGGGAAGGCGATATAACAGTAAAGTCCAACCGCTAACAGCAAAACTAGAATAGTTAGTATAATCCAAAGTTTAGTCTTTGACTTCTTACCCGGGACAGGAGCAACGGGCGCCTTTGGATACTGACCTTGTAGCGTACCCTGAAACGATTCTGGCGGAGTCCCCATGGGCGGGTATCCGGCAGGTGCTTGCGGCGGATACCGCGGTGGCCCCTGAGGTGGGTATTGTGGCGGATACTGTGGCGGATATTGCGGCGGATACTGTGGTGTCCCCAGTGGCGGGTATTGAGTCGGATATTGCGGCGGATACTGTGGTGTCCCCAGTGGCGGGTATTGAGTCGGGTACTGCGGCGACCCTTGAGGCGGATACTGAGGCGGTCCTTGAGGTGGGTACTGAGTCGGATACTGAGGCGGTCCTTGCGGGGGGTACTGCGGCTGACCCGGTTGGGCATATGGAGCGGGTCCTTGGGGCGGATACTGCCATTGCTCTTGGGCCGGATACTGAGG
>JAITJP010000070.1 GCA_031278835.1 Deltaproteobacteria bacterium | reverse complement strand
GAACAGATTACCAAGGAGGGCTTGGTCTCCTAAAGCCAGCCCAGCGGCCTTGGTTTTTTAATTTTCTTAATGATCATGGGCTAAAAAACTAAAAAACCCCAAAATCAATTTACCATTATTTCTTTCTCTTAGCCATATGAGTAAAGAATTGTTTAAGTTTGGAGAAAAAATGAGATCATCAATTCGCTTTAAGACTATTTTAGTTTTTTTATCTTGTTTAGCCTGGCTGGTAGTCTTAGGCTGCTCGAGCGAAAAAGCCCCCGAATCAGCCAGCCCCTCGGCCGGCCCGGCTCCAAGCCCGACCAATAATACCATTACCTTTGCCATGGCCACCGATCCCGGTGACTTTAATCCCCATCTCTACAATTCCAGTCAATACGTTCAAGATTTCCTTTTTGAGGCCCTGGTCACCGAAACCAACGGGAAGGTGGAGGGGGCTCTGGCCGAGAGTTGGGAGATCTCGGAAGACGGCCTGGAAATAGTTTTTCACCTAAGAAACGCGGTGATGTTCTCAGATGGCAGCGCCTTTGACGCCAACATTGTCAAGAAAAATTTCGCGGCCATCATGTCCCACCGGGAAGATTACAACTGGATGGGCCTGGTCAATTCCATGGCCAGCTATGAGGTGGTCGACGACCAGACCTTTAAGATTATTTTAAAAGAGCCCTATTACGCCGCCCTTCAAGAATTGGCCTCGGTTAGGCCCTTTAGGATGCTCGGTGAGGCCGGCTTTATGGAGGACGGCTCAACGGTTAACGGCATCAAGGCTCCCATAGGCACGGGCCTATGGAAGCTCGATCAACACCTGGACGGGGAATACTCGGTTTTTTCCAAAAACCCCCATTACTGGGGCCAGGCCCCCAAGCTGGACGGCTTTACCCTACGGGTCATCCCCAAAGGCGAAACGGCCGTGACTTCCCTTAAGGCCGGGGAGATTGACCTAATCTACGATCTCTATGAGTCGGAACTCATGACCATAGCCAACTACGAGGCCTTTGAAAATGACCAAAATTACAATACTTTCATATCTGGCCCCATGTTTACTAGAATATTAACTATTAACACCACCAGGGCCCCTTTAAACAATCTTATGGTCAGAAAAGCCTTAACTCTGGCTCTCGACCGAGAGGCCATGATTGAAAACGTTTTTCATAATACCGAGCCCGTGGCCACGGCTTTTATGTCCGAGGAGATTCCCTATTGTAAGGTTGGCCTAAAAGGCTATCTCTACGACCAAGCCCAGGCCAGAACTTTACTGGAGGCGGCCGGCTGGACCATGCCCGAGGGTCAAAGCCAGCGTTTCAAAGACGGCCAGCCCTTTGAGATAGGTTTGTATTACGATTCCACCAACATCATCCACCGGGCCTTTGCCCAAATCATCCAAGCCCAGCTTAACCAAGTGGGCCTCAAGGTTAACCTAACCGGCGAAGAAAGCGCCGCCTATGTTAACCGGGGCGTGGCCGGGGATTTTGACCTGACCTTTAGCGTCAGCTGGGGAGAGCCCTACGATCCCCACTCAACCCTAAACGCCATTGCCACCAATAACAGCACCATGGATTACGTGGGCCTGGCCGGTTTACCCAATTACGAGGAATTGTCCCAGCAAATCAAAGAGGTTCTCCACCTTACCGATGAGCAAAAACGCCAAGAAATGTACCGAGAAATCTTAACTACCATTCACGAGGGTTACGGCCTGGTGCCCTTGTCCTACAAGACCAATCGGGCCGCGGCCATAAAAGACATCGAAAACATTGAGTTCCATTTTTCCTACGACATGCCCCTGGGCAACACCACCAAGCGATAAGCCCCTTGGGCTGGCCTAAAGCGGCGACCCCAAAGTTTTTTTTTAAAAAAGCGGCCAAAACATGAAAGGTTTTTTGATTAAACAAGCCCTTTTGATTTTTCCAGTGGGCTTATTAGTCTCCTTACTGGCCTTTAGCCTGGTCAGGGTCTTTCCCTCGGACGTGGTGGCCTCGTATTTGAAGGCTCACCAGCAGACCTATAGCCCGGAAAACGTGGCCATGGTCAGGGCCCGCTTGGGCCTGGACAAGCCCATAATTGATCAGTATTTCGATTGGCTAAAAAAGGCGGCCAGATTTGATTTTGGCCAGTCCTACTATGGCAATCTGAAAGTCTCTGAGATAATTTTCATGGGCTTAAAATCAACCCTCCAGTTGACCGCGGCCACCATAGTCTGGCTTTTGGTGGTGACCTATTTTTTGGGGCTTTACGCGGCCAAAAAACCCGACGGTTTGGTGGACAATATCAGTCGCCTGGTGGCCATCTTAGGTAACGCCGTGCCCATTTTCGTGGTGGGTTTTTTACTAATCCAGATCTTCGCCTTAAAACTGGGCTGGCTACCGGTTTCGGGCAAACTCTCTTTCAAACACGTGATTTTGCCCTCCCTGACTTTGGCCCTAAGTAACATCTGCGTTTACGCCCGCATGCTTAGAAACGAGATGCTGGACAACTCGAAAAAAGCCTACGTTTTTTACGCCAAAGCCCGTGGCTTAAGGACTAGTTGGATTTTTAAAAAACATATTTTTAAAAATTCCCTTTTGCCCATGGCCGGCACCAGCGGCATTTGTTTTGGCCACCTAATTTGCGGCAGCGTGATCGTGGAAAACGTTTTCGCTTGGCCCGGCCTGGGTACGGTCATAACCTACGCCATTTTGAGCAGAAATTACCCGGTCATACAGGGTTACGTGGTCTGCGTAGCCTTAATTTTCATCGTGGCCAATCTTTGTTCCGATATCTTAACGGCCTTACTCGACCCCAGGGTTAGGCTAGGTAGCGCCCCGTGAAGCCAGCCGCCCCCAATGCCCCGATGGCCCGGGCGGCCCGGTCCGGGCGGCCCGGCTGGCCCATTAGGATCACCCTGGCCTTATTCATTTTAATGGTCATGGGCCTAGCCACCATTTTGGCCAAATACTTGGCCCCCCACGATCCCGTGGCCATAAATATTTCCAACTCCCTGGCCCCCATGAGTTGGGATTATCCCTTTGGAACGGATCAACTGGGCCGCTGCCTTTTTTCCCGCTGCCTCTACGCCCTAAGGGTCACCTTTGGGGCCTCCATTTTTATCGCCTTTCTGACCATCCTGATGGGTTCAATCATAGGCATGACGGCGGCCTACCTGGGGGGCCTAGTTGATCAAATAGTCCGGGTGGCCAGTGACGCCTTACTGGCCATCCCTTCCATGATTTTTACCCTGATCATAGTGGGCTTCCTGGGCCCAGGCACCCAAAACATCATCCTGGCCATGTTAATCGCCAACTGGGTTTGGTACGCCCGGGTGGCCCGAGGTTTAACCCTCAGGATTCGGGAATACGGTTACGTGCGGGCGGCCAAACTGGCCGGAACCGGGCACCTGGGCCTGATGGTCTGGCATATTTTTCCCGGCCTGGTTACTCAAATGACCACCCAGTTTACTCTCCTAATCGGAACCATGGCCCTTTCCCTTGCCGGTTTTTCTTTTTTGGGCATCGGTATCCAGCCGCCCACGGCCGAACTGGGCCTGATGATTAGTGATGGCTGTGAATTAATCCAAACCCACTTTTTTCAAATGGTCTGGCCCAGTTTGGTCCTAATCCTGCCCGTGGCCAGCCTAAACGTCATTGGCGATTATTTCACCGATTATTGGAGATCCAAACAATGACCCTGGCCCCCACGACTTCTGCCCAGCCGCCCCCAGACCCGGCTGGCCACAACTCTGGCCCAGCCCAAGGCTCTCCAAAACCGGACCAAAAGACTCCGGTCCTCTCGGCCCAAGACCTGTCCGTGGATTTATTGAGCCCAAAGAAGGGCTGGCTAAAGGTCATCCATAAAGTTAGCCTTGAGGTCGGCCCCCAAGACATAGTGGGCTTAATCGGCGAGAGCGGCGGGGGCAAGAGCGTATTTTGGAAAGCCCTTTTTGGCTTACTTGATTCTCCAAAATGGCGGGTCTCCGGACAGGCCTTCCTCCAAGGAAAGCTTCTTAACTACCATGACGAGGAAGAAGGCCGGGCCCTTCGCGGTCAAAGCGTGGGCATCATCCCCCAAGATCCCATGAGTGCCTTTGATCCGGTCAGAACCATCCTAAGTCATTTTCTCGAAACGGCTGGGGCCCATACCACCTTGACCAAAAACCAGATCAGCCAAATGGCCGAAAGCTCCCTGGCTCAGCTCTACATCGATAATCCCAAAAGAATTCTGGCTTCCTATCCCTTTCAATGCAGCGGAGGGACTCTCCAAAGGGTCATGGTGGCCATAGCTGACCTATTAAAACCAGCCCTACTGGTGGCCGACGAGCCCACCACCTCGGTGGACGTGACCGTTCGCCGCGAAGTTCTCTCCTTACTCAAAGACTCCAAAAACCAAATCGGCTCCTCCATTCTCCTCATCTCCCATGATTTAATGGCCGTGACCAGCCTGGCCTCGGAAATAAACGTCATGTACGCTGGCTCCATCATTGAACGTATCCCCACCCCGGCCCTAACCGCCTCCCAGGCCCGTCACCCTTACACCATTAAGCTCATCAAGGCCCGCCCGAGTTTTTCCAAAGAGCGCCTGGAATCCATCCCCGGCGCCCCGCCGACCCTCTCCGCTGGTCAATCCGGCTGTCCTTTCCAGCCCCGCTGCGAAAAGGCCCTAAAGCCTTGCCGCCATTACGACCTGGAGCCCAAACAAATCTCCCCTGGCCATGAAGTCAGATGCCTTTTGGTTGACAGGTGAATCATCAGCTAATTTTGGTTTTTTAAAAAATTTTTTGACCCAGCCAGGAGGTTGCCAAGTAGCTAAGAAGTGGTGAGTATTTGGGCCCAAAACCTAAATTTGCCGTTAAAATTTAGGGACAAATTGATGGGCCTCAAGAAGCTAAAAAAGTTCCTAGTATTTGAGGCCGGATCGTGATTTTCTTGGCTAAAATTACCACCCGCCCCCAGGAGGGGCCCGAAAACATAAAACTCCAGAGTATTTCAGGCTAAAACGAGATTGTCTCGGCTAAAACCACCGCCGCCCGCTCCCAGGAAAGGCCCGGGATTTCGGCTTGTCATGAAAAGCGCGTTTTTTAATTAGGTAAAAAAAATCGCCAGGCCCCGGAAAGGCCCGGGGATTATGGGTTGTGACTAAAGAAGTTTTTTTATCTCCAGAAATGAATAGCCTTAGCCGAAATGGCCAGGAGTTTTTGGCCTATGAAAAGGTTTAGTTTTTTCAAAGGCGACAAGGATTAATCGTGAGTTTATTGGTCGTAAATAATGTCAGCAAAGCTTATAGCGGAAACAGCCCCTTCGGTCGGGGCGGGAAGGTCCAGGCCGTATCCGAGGTCACCTTTTCCCTCGAAGATGGGGATTGTCTGGGCATCGTGGGCGAAAGCGGCAGCGGAAAAAGTAGCCTGGGAAGACTTTTGGTGGGGCTGGAAAAACCAGACAGCGGCCAGGTACTTTTTCAAGATCATCAGGTCGATAGACGGGGCCGAGACAAGGCTTTACAATCTGGCCTACAGATGGTTTTTCAAGATTCCAATGACGCCGTTAACCCAAGATTTAGCGCCACAAAGATTTTGGCGGAACCGTTAAAAAACTTTTTTGATCTAAAAGGTCAGGCTTTGCGAGATCGGGTGGGAGAACTACTTGAAGCCGTGGGTATTCCGGCCAGCGAGTGTGAAAAATATCCGAGTCAATTTTCCGGCGGGCAATTGCAACGAATCTGTATCGCCAGAGCCCTGGCCGCCAAACCCAAGTTAATCGTTTTGGATGAACCTCTAAGGGGCTTGGACGTCTCCGTTCAGGCTCAAATTCTTAATCTTTTAAGCGACCTTCGAAAAAATTTTGGTGTTTCCTATATTTTCATAAGCCACGATTTGGAAGCGGTCTACAATCTGGCTAATCGTTTGGCCGTTATGTTTGGCAGTCGTTTAGTTGAGATGATTGACGACCTGTCGCTTTTTAATTCCATAAAACATCCCTACAGCTTGGCCCTGATGGCCTCGGCCCAGTTTCGTCTGACGGACTCCCCGCCCCTAATTTCCGAGAAAAAAGTAAGCCTAGGCGGCTGTGTCTACTCAGATCGCTGCCCACAAGCCTTCAAAGACTGTTTTGCCAAAGTTCCGCCGTTAATTAGCCTAGAAAGTGGGCATCTGGTGGCCTGCCATCTAAAGGCTTGAGGGCCTTGGGCTAAGGGGGCTCCGGGGCCCCCCCTTAGCCTGAGAGTTTTTTTTAGCCTGGGGGTTTTTAGTTTAGGGGTTTTTGGCTTTAGGCCAAGGCGGAAATTTTTGAGTCAATAAGTAAAAACTTTTGTTTTTTCTTTATTTAGCCAAATCGTTTCTGGTGGGGGAAAATTTTTTTTGTGGTTTTTTGGCCCCGGCTTGGAAGTTCAGGCTTAAGGATCTTGCCAAGGAGGCCTAAATATCGTATATATAAAGGAGATTTTTTCTGGATTAGACCAGGCCAAAGCGATTTTGGCTTAATTGGTGGTAATTTTTTGTATTTTTGGGAAGGGGTGACCAAAAAGGCTTGGTTTTTTTTTAAAAACTGGTTAGGCTTTTTGACCAACCTCATTTAAAGGAGCTAATCATTAAAATGTCTCCAAATGATGAAAACAAAGATAGAGATTTTGAGTCTTTGTACATAAAGGACTCTCATGTCGCGGCCGGATTGGTAAAATCATTTCGCTTAAACCGCGACAAGTTGGGGGCCAAGATTGGTTTGACCAATTCGCTTTTTAATCTGGGCCTTCGTTATGAGTATGGCAAAGACCTGCCCATGAACCTGGCCCAGGCCTTGTATTGTTACAACCGGGCCAAAGAAAAAGGCCTAAAAGCGGCCGAGGAAAGAATCGCCAAGCTCCAGGCGGCCCATCGTCTTCTGGTCGAGGAGAGGCCGGATTTACTAAAACCCCTGTTTTGATTTTTTTAGAAATTTTAAGCCCCGAAAAGGTAGTCAAACTACCTTTCCGGGGCTTTTTTTTTGGTCTTTGGTTTGAAAGGTTCTGGATTTTTAACGATCTTCTCTAAGCTTCTATCCTATCTAGGTTTTTTACTTAAAAACTCAAAATTCAAGAGCTAGCCAGTCCCGGGATTACAGTAAGCCCAAAAATCCCAGCCTCAGATCGCTCCAAAACAGCCCCGTAAAGGCCCCAAATAGCCCCCTGGCGGCCCGGCCCAGGCCGAAAGGTACATTTATGGGGTCCGGGCCCTTAGAAGCGCTCTGGGGGCTCTGTGGGCCGTTTTGGCCTATTTCTCAAAAATGAGTTTTTTTGAAGCCAGGAGAAGCCTGGCCCATTGGCCGCCCTAGGGGCGACCAGTGGGCCAGCTGGGAGTGTGGGGATTATTTGGGGAGGTCGCCGACGTGGAACTCCACCCGGCGGTTTTTGGCTCGGCCTTCCTCGGTGTCGTTGGTGGCGATGGGCCTGGACTTACCAAAGGACTCGACCACCAGGCGATCGGCCGGGGCGCCCAATTTGACCAAGAGTTCCTTGACCGCCTCGGCCCGTCTTCGGCCCAGCTCCATGTTATAGGCGTCAGTGCCCTTACCGTCGGTATGACCGGCGATGATGACCTGGCCCATGTTCGGATTTTTAACAATCAGCTCGGCGGCGAACTTCAGCCTGGGATGGAAGGCCGATTTTACCTCAGCCTTGTCAAAGTCAAAGAACTGAGAGTAAGCGGCAATCCAGCAGCCCCGCTCATCAACCGGGGCCCCGGCCGGGGTGGAGGGGCACTGGTCGTTTTGATCGCAGACCCCGTCTCGATCGGTATCGGTACAGGGCGGCAGATCGGCCGGTCCGAAAATTTCGGTCATCATGGCCTCAAAGGCATCTCCGGAATTAAGCAAATCGCACACCCCGTAGTCTTGGCCGCCTCCGGCCTTGGCGATGTCTTTGGCCAGTCTCTCTCCGGCGGCTTGCCTGGTCACGTAAAAGGTGTAGATCTTGGTCTCGTCTCCGTATTTGCGACGAATGGCCTTGGCTTTGTCCACCGGGGCTCCCGGATCGGTAGTGACCTCAAAATCCGCGAACATCAAAACGGCCCGGGGATTATTCATGACGGCCAGTTCGCTTTCACTGGAAGAAAGGGCAAAACCAAAGGGCGAAATGGAATCCGCGGCAAAAAG
>JAITJP010000005.1 GCA_031278835.1 Deltaproteobacteria bacterium | reverse complement strand
AGTGGTAAGCCCAAAAGGGCCCCCCAAAAGGAATGATAGATGGGTATGAAACCCAGGCCAGCCAAACTCCAAATCCATTCGGCCTTTTGGTCAAACCAGCTTTTTTTGGTCTCGTCCATGGCTCACTTCGATTGGGGCCAATTAGGCTTTTAAGAGGGCGGCCACCGGTTTAAGACCGTAGGCGCCGCTTTCGATGGCGGTCAAACGGCCCCGCCGCCGGTAAAGAAATAATAGCTCTCGTCATCGAGGGCCTCCAAATAAACACCCGGGGTCAGGTTTTTCAGCTCGGTTAAGGTGTCGCCGCCACCAAAAAGCTTGCGGGCCTTTTTGTTTTTGGCGATCTCCGAGTAAATCCTGGCGCTACCCTCCGGGAAATAAGGGGTCAGGCCCATGACGGCGTTAACGAAGATGGTCTGGGCCGAAGCCAGGGCCTGGGCCAGGGCCGGGGCCTCAAAGGATTCCGGGGCCACGTCCAAAAAGTACTGATATTTCTGGCCAGGCTTGAAGTCGGAGACCTTAACCACCTTGACTTTGGCCGGATCGCTTCGATCCAGGGTTTCGGACTCGATCAGGGCCCCGGGTTCTAGGATCTTTCCGGCGGCCTGGTCTTTTTCCACCAGACCCTTGGCCAGATCCACGTCTTCCTGGGCCACGCCTTTGACCTCAATGCCGTATTTGGCGGCCAGAAAGGCGTTATAGATAACCCCGCCCAGGATCAGCTGATCGACTTTTTCATAGAGCTTATTTAGCGGACCGATCTTGGTGTCATACTTGGATCCGGCCACCACGGCCAAAAACGGGCTGGTGGGATTAAGGACCAGGTCCAGGTGAATGAGTTCTTTTTGCATCAAAAAGCCGGCCGCCGAGGGCAAGACCTGGGCCACCTCAAAAGTCGAGGCGTGGGGCTGCCAAGAGCCAAAGGCGTCGTTAACGTAAAAATCGGCCAGAGCCCCCAGATCCTTGGCCAGGGCCTTGGTTTTGTCGTCTTTGGACTCCTCGCCGGCAAACCAGCGGGTATTGGGCAAATAGATGCCGCCGATCTCCCGCTTTTTTAGTTTGGCCAAAAGCGGTTCCAGGGCCGAAAGGGGCAAGGACTCGATGCCGTGTTTTTCGTGGATAGGCAGCTCGGGAATGACGAAACCTCCGGCTATCTTGCGATTAAGATAGTCGACCACGGCCGTCACGGCCGTGTCGGGCGAGGTTTTTATGTTACCTTCCTTGTCTCTGGTCCTACCCACATGGGTCATTAAAATGGGAAAAGCGCCCCGTCTGGCCAGATAATGGATCAGGCCGTAGGTGGCCTCAATACGAAAGGAGTCCTTGATCAGGCCTTTTTCGACCACGTTGTGGTCAACCCTGGCCAAGACCACCTTGCCTTCAAGGGCTAGGTCATCAATCAGAGGTAAACGCGGATCCAACTTGGACATGTTAAATCTCCTTGGCTAATCAAACCTTAATAAATATTAATTTCCTGGCTTTGACGGCGCTTTAACCCATCTTCGGAAATTTTACCCACCAAAGACCTACCTCCGGGGGCTCCAAAACGCCTATCGATTTTAAAAAAAGTGGCCATGGGCCTAGTTAACTTATGTTTTAAATAAAAAGGCTCTAGTCTAGAAACTTTCATCTTAATGGTCACCCGATTGACCACCAGACGGTTAATCAAAAAGCGATAATCTGGTTAAGATCTAAAAACCTAGCAAAAAATCGCTTTAAATCAAGCCACCTGATGGTCTTTCGGGTCTATAGGCAAATAATCGGTCACCCTCAATGGTCCTTATGATTAAAAATAAGCCTAGGCGGGCCGCCAATGTTTTTTTATATCAAAAGATCCTAGAACAATCGCTCGTTTAGGCTTTGATAACAAAAATAGCCCTATTTGTGAAAAAAAACTTCACAAAACTAGATGGGCGGCTGAGCCAGGTCCGGAGCCGGCCTCGCTCCGGACTTAATTGAGGCTTACCGAATCATGGCCTTTAGCGGGTGTCGGGCTCCTCAAATTTGACCCCACACCAGGGGCAAAATTTGAATTCATTGCCGTTTAGCTGCTCGCGGCAACTATGGCAGATCAACATCAGCTCCTCGGCGCAGTAGGGGCAATAGGTGAAAGTGTTAAAGAGTTTTTGCTGTTCGGGTTTAAGGTGATTGATCCTCTCAGCGCAATCGGAATCGTGACACATTTTTTCGATTGTACTGGTCTTAGAATGATGTTCTGCCATTGTCTCTCCGGGAATGTGGTAAGGGCGTATCGGTACGCCAAAATATTGGCTGGGCCAAAAATCCGATCCGATTATATATTATTGGTGCACGAAAAGTCCAGTAGGCAAATTTTCCCTGAGCAATTTTGGTTTTAACTCGGCCCTTAAGAAACTTTTAATGATTGCCAAGTCCCAATAAAGTCCATAATTATAATTAAGGCCCTTTTTAAAATCCAAGAAATTTGCTAAAAGTCCAGTTAAAATACGCGATTTCAAAACTTTTAGCCAAAGTCAGCTGGTCTAATTTGGCCCTAGCCCAGCCTTTTAGGCCCCAGGGCCGCTTCCAGAGTCTGGGACTCAGGAAAGGGGCCCGGGCGACTAGACTTTTAGAATCAAAAGTAACTTTAAACTTACCGGCTGTCTAAAGAGGTAAAAAATTTGTAAAATTTATTAAAAAGTCCGGTCTTTGGTTAGGCCATAGGGCTTTAAGTCTGGGGGCTCATTTCTGCCAATCGTCCAGTCGGGCCTTGAGAAATGGTGAAATTTTGCCTTGAAAAAAAATCCACCATAAGCTATAATCCGGAATAATGGAGAACGATAATACTCTAAGATTCTAACTTTAAAAGACTTGAAATTAGGAAATTTAATAAGAATATTTCCAAAACCTGTATCTAAATCTAAATTAAAGTAAAATCATACTATGAGATTCCCCTTGATTAGAGAGGAACATGGTAAAATTTTCTTTAAAATTACTCACCAATAATTAAAAAAAGTTCGAATTTTATTTGGTTTTTTTAGTTTTGGTTTACTTTTTGTCAAATCGGGGGCTGGGCACCCTCGTTGCTTTGACAAGAATCCCAGAATTGGAGTCCCTTAATTCAAAAATTACTCAGTTTAGGAATGTTTTTTCCCTTTTATGTCAATTAGACCGCTGACATCTTTTTTCTTTTTATTCTTTTTATTTTTTATCGTCACCGCGGCCGCTCCGGCCGGGGCCGATTCTTTGTTATTGCCTAATTCAGAAAGCAGGGCTTCGGAGGCCTTAAGCCTGGAGGCTTCGGAGGACCCCAGCCGGCCTGAGGCCCTTAGGCCCATCGATCTAAGCTTGGCAGAAACGGCTCTCGACCAGGCCCTAAAAAATTCCAGCCAAAATACTGCTTTTGGCCCATCGACCCGGCCCGCTCCGACCCGTTTGCCGGCCTTCCTTAACGAGGCCACTCTAAAGCCTTCGGCCCCGGGCCTGACCTCCGGCTACGGCCCCATGGGCGGTTTTGAGGGTCAAATCGATCTTCTGGAAAGCTCCAGGTCAAGTCAACTTCTTAACGATCGCTTGGAAATCAAAAACCATCTTAGGATTGAACGGCAAACCCTTAACGCCTTTGAGGCGGCCAAGTCAAATTTGCCAGCGGCCGGTTTTTCCAGCCTAGAGTCCGAACTGGCGGCCACCATTTATCCCTGGCCTAACCTATCTCTGGGCACTTCCTTTTCGCTCAAACGGACCCAGGCTTTTGGCCATCTAGAAGCCTATGGCTCAAATCAAAACGACTGGCTGGGCTTATACTCGAACTATCCGGCCGATCAGGCCATGGGCCGGGTGGGCCTTGGTTATAGAAATTATCTGGGCACCGAGTTTTACCTGAGCGGTTACGCCGGAAGGGTCTCCCCGGCCGGCCGGGGCTCCATCTTGGCCGAGCAACTAGACCTGGCCAGAGAAGGGGCCTACTTAAGGGGCCTGGGTCTGGCCGTCCGGCAAGACTTATGGGGCGGCCGTTTAAGTTTTTTGATGTCAGCGGCTCTTAATCGCTTCGGACTGTCGACTTGGGGTCGGCAATCCTCCGGCTTTACTTCTCGGCCCAATCTCTCGGCCTATCTGGCCATGAATTACATCAACCCGGAACTTTTTAACGCTGGACTAAGTTATAGCTTCGGCAGTGACGGTTATTTCATGACCGACTCGGTCTTTAGCCCCGGTTTTGGCGGCTCCCGGCTTAACGCCAAATTTTGGCGAGATTTTAGCCTAACCCCGGCCCTGAGCTTGTCAACCCGGCTCTACGGTTCCATCGTTTTGAACCGGCCCCCGGAGATTAGCCAGATCATCAATAAGCCCAATATGCTTGATAGCTACGTTGAGGGCCGCGTAACCATGAATTACGCCTTCTAAGCTAATTTTGGCTATTTTTTGCCAAAATTGGCTAGGCCCGCGGCTCTTTTTAGCCCAAGTTAAGTTTTCTTAAATAAAAGATCGCCCTTAAGTTTTTTTTTAATATCCTTAACCGTCTTAGTGGTCAAGCCTATCTTCTTTAAAAAAGGCCATGAAATTGGTCTGGTCCTTTTTTGCCCTAAAATTTTGGCCTAATTTTGAGCGATTATGGCTGCCCGGTAGGACCCCAAAGGCCTTTTTGGCCAGCAAGTGGCCCCATCGGCCCTTTTGAGCCCAAACTTTACTGATTTGGCTATTTGACATAGAAAAATACCGCGCTTGGCTAGGCTCGATTCCAAGTCATGACCTTGGTTTCGGCTTTTTTTTTGGCCCCATTGTTGAGTAAAAGCCTTATTTTTCATTTACTCCAAACTAACTGGCCAGCCCGATTAAGTCAATTAATAAAAATCATTGACTGGAAAAGCCCCAGGCGCTATAATGATGGCCAGCTTTACTTTAATTGATCTTAATGATCTTTTGGCCAAATTAACCTTCACCAAATTTGAAAGGGAGAAAATAATGTACGACACTATTCGTTAAAGAATCTAACGATGGTTGGTAAACATTATTATTTCCCAAAATAACCCTACGGTGATCGTAAGGCGGTTACGTACTTGGTTAAGTACGATTTTTTTCAAACTTAATCGCTAAGCCCGTGAACTTTTCTCTCTTTTTAGCCTCTCTTTCTTTTCTTACCAACCATCCTTTTATTTAAATTTTACCAAAATTCCAAAAATTATAAAAAAACCAGTGATCTGAGATGGCTCTTGGCCTAAGGCTTTTTCTTGGCCCTCTCTGGTCTAGTCCAAAAAGGCTTTTAAAGGGCTCCAAGAGCCGCCCAGAGCCCGGCCAAGCCCTGGTCTGGGGGTTCCTATAGGCCACGGGGGCCCGGGGCCTCGGTGGGGCCATAGGACCGCTTAGGGGGGCTTTTGAAAAAAGGCCCAAGTTTTTGGCCTATTGGGATTTTTGGTGGATTGGCCTGGCCCTTTTGGCTCAAAAACAGGTTTTTTTGGCTGGCCAGGTGGACGGGGGCTTAGAGATGTCTTTGATAGGAATCGAGGATTTGAGTTTTGGCTATGACGGGCGACAGGAGCTTTTCAGTCACCTGTGTCTCAATCTCTCAGACCAGTGGCGGCTGGGCCTGATTGGCCGAAACGGGCGAGGCAAAACCACGCTTTTTAAGATCTTGACCGGGCAGCTGGAGTATCGAGGCACCATCGTGGCCAAAGCCCGGAGGCTCTACTTTCCCTTTGAGCTGGAGGCCGGGCCGACTGAGCGGGCCTCATTAGAACTTTTGGGCCAAAAGTTTCCGGAGCTGCGGGAGTGGGATCTTTACCGAGAGGCGGCCGCTTTAGCCTTAAAGGAAGATTGTTTCAATCGGCCCTTGGGCCGCTTGAGCCCCGGGGAAGTGACCAAAGTCAAACTGGCCGCCTTGTTTTCCCTGGAAGGGGTCTTTACTTTACTTTACGAAACCAGCGGCGGCTTAGATGAG
>JAITJP010000335.1 GCA_031278835.1 Deltaproteobacteria bacterium | reverse complement strand
AAACCAGCCTGTCTTTTTTAAAAAAATCCACCCCTGCCTTTTTTTTATTTTAGCCTTACCTGGTAAGGGTTTTAGCTATTTCTCTCAGGATTAATTGGCCAAAATCAAAAAAACCAGCCAACCTTTTTTAAAAAAATCCACCCCTGCCTTTTTTTTTATTTTACTTTACCTGGTAAGGGTTTTAGCTAAACCAACTGGCATATTTTTGCCCAACCCCAACAAAATAAAAACCACCCTGACCACCAAAAAAAAACCACCTCTGGCTTTTTTTTATTTGGTTTTCATTTGTAATTTGAGGATCACTTGCTTAGCCTTGCGAAAACCCAGACTAGCCGAACGAGCCAGATATTGGGCGGCTTTGGCAAGGTCTCTTTTGACCCCCTCCCCTTTCAGGTAAGCTATAGCCAAATAAAACAAAGCCTCGGGAAAATTTTGCTCAGCGGCCAAGCGCCAGTATTTTATGGCTTGGTCGAGGTTTTTTTCGACCCCTTGGCCAGTGTGGTAAGCCAGGGCCAGGTTATTTTGGGATTGCGCTAAGCCCTGGGCGGCCGCTTGGAGCCAGTATTGAACGGCCTTGGCAGAGTTTTGTTTGACTCCTTGGCCGGAAGCGTGGGCCAGGCCCAAGTCGTTTAGGGCTTCAAGATGGCCTTGATTGGCGGCCAGTTTAAAGTTTTTAACGGCCTGGTTAAAACTTTGTTTAAGGCCCTGGCCGGTTTGGTAGGCCCTGGCCAATGCATACTGAGCCTTTTGGTCACCTTGTTTGGCCGAGAGTTTTAGGTATCTAACGGCCTTAGCCAGGTCTTTTTCAACTCCTTGGCCGCTTTGGTAGGCCTTGGCTAGGCTATACTGGGCCGAGGGGTCACCTTGATCGGCCGAGAGCTTAAAGAATTTGAAGGCCTGGGGTAGGTCTTTTTCAATTCCCTGGCCGCTTTGGAAAGCCTGGGCTAGTTTATTTTGGGCCGAGGCGTTACCTTGATTGGCCGCGTATTTAAAGTATTTAGCCGCCTGGTCGAGGTCTTTTTCAACTCCTTGGCCGCTTTCGTAAGCCAGGGCCAGTTTATACTGGGCCAAGGCGTTACCTTGATCCGCGGCCAATTGGAAAAAATTACAGGCCTTGGTGAGATTTTTTTCAACCCCTTGGCCGCTTTCGTAGGCCAGGGCTAAGTTATACTGGGCCAGGTTGTTTCCTTGTTCCGCGGCCATTTTTAGAGATTTAAAGGTCATGGTGGGTTGTATATCCACCCAGGCCCCTCCATAATGAGCCAGATCCAAATCAAATTGATCGGCCGTATTGCCCTGCTCTATGGAGCTAAGCCAGTGTTTGGCGGCCTCGGCCACGTTCACTTCAGAATCCTTGTCAAATAAAAGCGAAACGCTCAAAGAAAACAAGGAGTCGTCATCGCATTGATCGGCGGCTAAGCGCCAGTATTTGATGGCTTGGTCCAGGTCCCTTTCGACGCCTTGCCCGGCAAAGAAAAGAAGACCGGTGTTATACTGAGCGCTTGGAATACCTTGGTCCGCGGCTAGGCGCCAGTATTTTACGGCCTCGGACAAATTTTTCTTGACCCCTATCCCGTTGTAATAAGAAAGGGCCAAGTTATTTTGAGCCGGGGGAAAACCCTGATCGGCGGCCAGTTTGAAGAATTTGAAGGCCAAGCCAGGATTTTTTTTGACCCCGAGGCCTTCTCGATAAGCCAAGGCTAAACAATATTGGCCCAAGAGATTGCCATTTTTGGCGGCCAGTTTATAGTATTTAAAGGCCTTGGCTGGATCTTTTTCGACTCCATCTCCGGTAACGTAAAAAAGCCCCAGAAAGGTATAAGCCTCGGAATTTCCTTGGTCGGCGGCTTGGCTCAGGTATTTAAAGGCCTGGCCATGATCTTTTTCCACGCCCAGCCCGAAAAAATACGATCGGCCTAAACTCTCCAAAGCCGAGACATGACCCATCATGGCGGCCAAACGGTAGAAATGAACGGCCTGGACGTGGTCTGTTTCGACCCCCTGGCCGGTATCGTAAGCCTGGCCTAAATAATACATGGCCGAGACCTCACCCTGCTCCGCGGCCAAATTAAAGTATTTAACCGCCTCCAGGGGATCTCTTTTGGTTCCTATGCCCCCAAAGTAAGCCAGGCCTAGGTTAGACTGGGCCATGGGTTGACCTAGATCGGCGGCCATTTTGTAGTATTTAACGGCCTGGACGTGGCCTATTTCGACCCCTTGGCCGGTATCGTAAGCCATGCCTAAGGCAAACAAGGATTCTTTATGGCCCAGATCGGCGCCCAGACGCCAGCAATTTACGGCTTTAGCCATGTCTTGGCTGACCCCTTGGCCGTTAACGTAAGCCATGCCTAAGGCAAACAAAGACTCGACTTCACCTAGTTCGGCGGCTTGGCGCCAAAAATTAACGGCCATGACCTTGTCGGGTTGAACCAGTTCCCCTTGGTAGAAGATTATGCCTAAACTATGCATGGCTTGGGCCTGACCCTTTTCGGCGGCCACGAATAAATATTTTAAGCCTTGGTCGATGTCTTTGGCCACACCATCGCCATACAGGTAAGCGTTGCCTAAACTATACAGGGCCAAGGGCAGGCCCTTCGAGGCGGCCATTTGCCAGTAGCTAATGGTCATGGCCAAGTCTTTGTTGACCCCTTGGCCTTCATGGTGAGCCAGACCCAAACTATACAGGGCCTGCTCATCGCCCTGGTCCGCGGCTTGTTTCCAAAATTTAACGCCCTTGGCCACGTCTTTTTCGATGTCAAAGCCAGTAAAGTAAGCCAGACCCAAGCTATTTTGAGCCTTTGGGTCACCCTGCTCGGCCGCCAAATGCCATAACTTTATGGCCTGGTCCAAATCTTTTTCAACGCCTTTGCCTTCAAAGAAACAAATGCCCAAGACAAACTGAGCTTTGGCGTCACCTTGGTCTGAGGCCATTTTGTAATATTGAAAGGCTTTATTTAGGTCCTGAGGGACATCTCGTCCGGTATCAAAGGCTAAGCCTAAGTTAAACTGAGCCTCAAGATGGCCCCGCTCAGCGGCATCACTCCAGTATTTTATGGCCAGGTCGACGTTTTTTTTAATTTCCAATCCGTTAATGAAAACCCCGCCTAAAGCGAACATTGAATCGACGTGATCCTGCTCGGCCGCGTCTTGCCAATACTTAACCGCCTCGACTAAATCTCTTTCAACCCCTTGTCCGATGTAGTAAAGCTCACCCATGGCAAACAGGGCGTCCACATAGTCTTGCTCGGCGGCCAGGCTAATATATTCAACCGCTTGATCCAGGTTCTTTTCGACCCCCTGTCCATAGCGGTAAGCCAGACCTAAGCTATACTGGGCCATGGCATAACCCTGGTCCGCGGCCAAGCGCCAGTATTTAACGCCTTCGGCCAGGTTTCTTTCAACCCCATCCCCATCCCGATACATAAAACCCAAATGGCTCTGGGCCGCCGCCATGCCCTGGTTGGCCGCCTTGGATAACCACTCAAAGGCTTCCTTTGAATTGATTTCTCCGTAAGGCTCGCCAAAATGGTAAGCCACGCCAAGGGTGAATTGAGCGTCATCTAAACCCGCCAGCGCCGCTTTAAGAAGAAGCCTAAAACTCTCCTTAAGATCCACCTTAACCGCTTCGCCGGTGGCGTAAAGCAAAGCCAATCTTAGTTGAGCTGGGGGAAAATCCTTTTCCGCCGAAAGACGCCAATAATCAAAGGCCTTTTTTAAATCCCTATTAACGCCCTTGCCGAAGTAATAATCTTTGCCTATCTCAAAGAGTTCAGCCGGGCCGTATAAACTTAAATTATCCGAAAAATCGTCTGACATAAAACTCGCTCAATTTACCCTATTTTTAAAATTACTTACTCCAATAAGTAATCAAAAAAGACAAAAATTTTGAACCCAAAATCTACGGTGATTTGATCCAACGGCCAAAATCTTCTAGCCCTTAGTACAAAATCAATCGGCTTTTATGAGATCTAGGCATTTGATAAAAAACCATAAGGCTCATAAGTTATTTAAAAAGATTAATACTAATAACATAATATCTACGGTGATTTTATCCAACAGCCAAATTTTTTAAGTCCTTAGCCAAGGGAAAAATCTAAAACCCTTACGGGGATGCGGCTATTTGAGAAATAAACCACAAGTCAATTAGCCAAGAAAAAATGTCAAAACCCTTATGGGGAAACGGCTATTTGAGAAAAAAATCACAAGCCATTAGCCAAAAAAAATTCAAAACCCTTACGGGGAAACGGCTATTTGAGAAAAAAAACCACCAAGTCAATTAGCCAAGCAAAAAAACTCAAAACCCTTACGAAAACGCGGCTATTTGAAAAAAACCTCAAAACCAATTAGCCCCCAAAAAATTTCAAAACCCTTACGGGACGTGGCCATCAGCGCAAAGGGGCCTTTAGCGCTGTTTGGTTTTTTTTAAAGGTCGGGTTTTTGGTCTAAACGCTGAGGGCCTTTTTTGTCTGGAAGTTTTTGCTTTAAGTCACGGAGTTTTTCTAGGGCCATGTCGAGGCCTAAGTTAGCCGCCCGCTCCAATAATTTAAGACCCTTGGTCAGGTCCTTTTTAACACCACGGCCGTTTACGAAGGTATCGCCTAAGTAGTAAAGGGCATAGGCTTGATTCTGGTCAGCGGCCAGAGACCAGAATTTAAGAGCTTCTTGAAAATTCTCTTGGTCACCGCCTTTGTTAAAAAAGTACATGCCTAAGAGGTATTGAGCGTCTGCCTCGCCTTGATCGGCGGCCAGGCGCCAGTATTTTAGGCCCTGGTCCGGGTCTTTTTCAAGCCCCTGACCGGAAATGTAAGCGCTGCCTAGGCTACTTTGGGCTTGGGCATCGCCCAGATCGGCGGCCAAGCGCCAGTATTTTAAGCCCTCGGCTATGTCTTGTTCCACCCCTTGGCCTGAGGCGTAGGCCGAACCCAGGAGACTAAGGGCCAGAGGGTGATCTTGAGCCGCGGCCAGGCGGGCGTAATAAAGGCCCTTAACCAAGTCTTGTTCGACTTCATGGCCGTAAAAGTAAGCGTAGGCCAAGGAACTCTGGGCCGCGCTAAGACCCCGCTCGGCGGCCAAGGTCAAGTATTCAAAGCCCTTGGCGTAGTCTTGGTTGACCCCAGTGCCTAGGATATGAAGGGTGCCCAAGAAATGCTGGGCCACTGGATTGCCCTGTTCGGCGGCCTGATTCATGTAAGCCACGGCTTTGAAGATGTCTTTGGGGGTTCCTTGACCGGTATAGAAAGCGTATCCCAAGGAACACAGGGCCTGGGCCTGACCCTGAACGGCGGCCAGGCGCCAGTATTTAAGGCCCTGGTCAAGGTCTTTTTTTATGCCTCGGCCGTAAAAATAAGCCTTGCCTAGGCTATTTTGGGCTTGGGGGTGACCTTGATCGGCGGCCAAAATCCAAAATTTAACGGCTTGCTCCAGATCTTGTTCAACCACCTGGCCATGGTCATACAAAAACCCCAGTTGGCACTGGGCCTCGGCCAGCCCTTGGTCAGCGGCCTTAAGATAAAAGTCAAAGGCCTTGTCGCGGTCTTGTTCTCCGTAGGGCTGACCAAACTCGTAAGCGTTAGCCAGGATAAACTGAGCCTCGGCCAGACCGGCCTGGGCGGCCTTAAGTAGCCAGTTAAAGCTCTTGGTAAGATCCACTTTTAAGCCCTGGCCGGTTAAATAAGCTTTTGAGAGAGCCAGTTGGGCCGGGGCAAAACCCTGGTTGGCTGAAATATACCACAACTCAAGGGCTTTTTTTAAATCTTTTTGGACCTTTAATCCTGAAAAAAAAACTTTACCCAGGTCAAAAAGTTCGGCCGGGCTAGCTAAGTTGGGGTCTATTGAAAGTAAGTCTGTCATATACCTCACTTATTATTAAGCAATCTAAATATCTATTACTCATTTAAGTTAGTTCAGATAGACTAAGATCGATAAACACAAGGCTATGGCCTAGTCATTGGGCTGGCCAAACTCTCAGGATTTTCATGAAAAAAAACAAAAGCGTATAAAAAAAGAAGTTACCGGTTCAGGGTTTTATGAATTTTTACGCTGCCTTATCTTATAGCTTAAAAAAAAACTTAGAAACTTACCCTTAAACAAAAAAAAACCGCTAGAGCCTATTTTACACGCTTTTAGGGGATCTCTAAAAATAAATTTGACTTAAGCCAAAAAACGGCCTGGATAGGCCATTATAGGTGCTTTAAGCCAATTATTTAAGCCTAAATTTTTCCTGGATTGGAAAAAATGCCCCCGGGCCTGTCCGGGCCTGGCATTTAAGGCCCGCATTGGAAAGGCTTTAGGGGCAGATTGGGTTGATTTAGCCATTTGGCCTTTAAAGAGCCGCGACAGGGCCTGGCAGGGCTTGGGGACCTGGGCCTAGGGGAGAGTAGCCGATGGGCGGGCAAAAGCCCGTCAAGGGGCTATTTGGCCCGTTTATGGAGGCCTCTGGAAGGGAGGTGAGGTTTTTGGGTTTTTAGTTTTTTTTGGTTGGGCGGCCCATCAGTGGCTAAGGCTAAATTTTTTGAGCCAGGATTGAATAAGGGCCAAAAAGCCAGGAAGTTACCGTTGGCTAAGTATTTTATCATGAGCCTTTTTAATGAAGGGTTTTCCTTTCCAGGCTGGCCAGCCTTTTTTTGGCCTCCGGGTTACCCAATGCCGCCGACCTACGAAAATAATTGGCGGCCTGGAGGTCATCTTTTTTAAGGCCCCGGCCTTCAAAATAAGCCTTGCCTAAGGCCAAAAGAGCTTGGTCATGATTTTGCTCAGCGGCCAGTTGGAAGTATTTAATGGCCTCAACCAAATCTTTTTTTAGGCTTAGGCCTTTATAGCCGAGATGGCCGTCATAGTGGAGCTGACCCAAAATATACTGAGCCGTGGCATTGCCTTTATCGGCCACCAATTCTATATATTCCACGGCCTTATCAAAATCATCCGCTTTAACGGGATCAGCCTTTAAGAAAAGCATGGCTAAAAATAGCCGAGCGCCATCATGGCCCTGATTGGCGGCCAGGAGCGAATAAGACAAGGCCTCATTTAAATCTTTTTTAAGTCCTTCACCATGATAGTAGAGCT
>JAITJP010000206.1 GCA_031278835.1 Deltaproteobacteria bacterium | reverse complement strand
CAACCGTTTGGAGCTGGGGGACAGGTCCTTAGGGATTATTACCAGCGGGGTCACTTACGAGTACGCCAGAGAGGTCTTTCCCAGGGCCAGTTTTTTAAAACTGGGTCTGACCTTTCCTCTGCCCAAAGGCTTAATCAAAAAACTGGCTAGTAAGGTTGACCGGGTCGTGGTCATCGAAGAACTGGACGGGTTTTTGGAAAAGGCCGTGCGGGCTCTGGGGATTAAGACCCTGGGCAAAGATATTTTTCCCCCATGTGGGGAGTTACTGCCCGAGGACATAGCCCGTTTAAGCGCCAAGGCCGGTTTGGTGGAATATGAGGAGCCCGAGATTATTGGGGAGTTTAAAGGCCCCTTGCCGGCCAGGGCCCCGGTTCTTTGCCCGGGTTGCCCGCACCGGGCCAGTTATTTTTTTCTAAGCCAGATGAAGGTTCCCGTGGCCGGCGACATTGGTTGCTACAACTTGGGGGCCCTGCCCCCTTACAGCGCCCAGCACACCATGGGCTCCATGGGGGCCAGCGTGGGGGTTCTCCACGGCATGACCAAAAGCGGACTGCCGGAAAAACCCTTTGCCACCATTGGCGACAGCACTTTTTTTCACGCCGGGCTGCCGCCCCTAATGAACATGGTTCACAACAAAGGCCGGGGCACGGTCCTAATCATGGACAACGGCACCACGGCCATGACCGGTCACCAGGATCACCCGGGTTGTTCCTACACCTTAAGCCAGGGACCCACGGAAAAAATTGACATCGAGGGGCTTTGCCGGGCCGTGGGCGTTCCTTTAATCCAAAAAGTCAACCCCTTTGACATGAAAAAGCTCGAAGAGGCCCTAAAGAAAGCCTTGGAGTTTGACGGGGTTAACGTGATCATTTGCGAGGGGCCTTGCGTTTTCGTGAGTAAGAGTTCGGATCCGCCTCCGGTCATTGATCAAAAAACCTGCCTGGCCTGTGGGAAGTGCGAAAAGCTTGGTTGCCCGGCCTTGGTTAAGAGCGATTTGAAAAACGGCAAAACCGGGAAGTTCAAAATGAAGATCGACCCGGTCCTATGCGCCAGCTGTAAGATGTGTCTCCAAATATGTCCAAGATTGGCCATAAAACCCGAGGACAAGGAGGCCAGATCGTGAAAGTAAAACCAACCAACGTGGTCATAGCCGGGGTCGGGGGACAAGGAAACGTCCTCATGAGCGATTTACTGGCCGCCAGGTGCGCCCTGGAGGGCTTTGACGTAAAAAAAACCGACATCTTGGGTCTGGCCGTCCGGGGAGGCAATGTTTTTAGTCACGTGCGCTGGGGGGAAAGGATATCCTCCCCGGTCATAGGCCGGGCCAAGGCCGATTATTTGCTTAGCCTGGAGTGGTTGGAAGCGGCCCGCCAAAGGCCTTATTTAAAAAAAGGCGGGCAAGTTTTGATTAACGACGCCCGAATCTATCCGATGTTGGTTTCCACCGGTCAAGCCGAATACCCCGAGTCTGAGGAAATAATCGAGTCCTTTAGCGGCTGGGCATCAAAAGTTACCGTGGCCCCGGCTCTTAGTTTAGCCCAACAATTAGGCAATACCAAGGTGGCCAACACGATTCTCCTGGGCATTCTGGCCAGGGACTTGGGTTTCGACTTTGGTGGCTGGAGCCAGGTTTTAACCAAGGGGCTGCCGGCCAATATTTTAGACATTAACCTGAAAGCCTTTGAGATAGGCTACGCCTTTGAGGACGACTCCGATGAGGCCAATATTGAAAAAATCGCGATCCAAGGAGGCGATAAAAATGCCTGATTTGAGTTACTTAAAAAACAAACCCATAGCCGTCTTGGGCGCCGGGGCCGTGGGTAAGGCCATCGCCGCCGATTGCGCCTTGGCCGGAGCCCAGGTCAGGCTAGCCGATCTGCCACAATTTAAACAAAACCTCGGGCAGATAGAAGGCGGCCTTCATCTCTTTGGCCCGCAGGACAATCTGTACTGTTTTGAGCGAAGCGGACGAGCTTTGCTGGACATGGCCACGACCGACATAGGTCAAGCCTTAAAGGGGGCCGGGCTGGTGGTGGTGGCCTCGGTGGCCGCCGGACACCTGGATTTTTTTAAAGCCATGATTCCTTACCTCGAAGACGGCATGATCGTCCATATCTTTCCGGACAATTACGGGAGCCTCATTTTGCGGCGCCTAATGAGAGAGGCCGGTTGTCAAAAACGGATCGTCGTGGGCGGCTGGGCCAGCGCCCCATACGGCTGCCGGGTCCAGGTCTACGGCGGGGTGGTCTTACCCAAGGTGGCCGTGGAATACCGGGCCGTTACCTTGCGCGGGGCCGCTTTGCCCTCAGTCGATCAAGAAGCCTTTTTGGAGAGCGGCAAATACCTGGGTTGCCTGGACTCGGTTTATTCGGGAGACGGGCCCTTGGGCGGAAACACCGTCCTGGACACGGGCTTTTCCAACGTCAATCCCGTCCTTCATTGCCCGGGCACCATCCTGGGCGTGGGCACCATGGAAAACTGGGGCGTTCTCTATGGAACTTTTGACAAAAAAGATTTTTCCATATACTCACACGCCTACTGTCCTTCTATTTCACGTATTCAGTACGCTTTTTACCAAGAAGAAGTGGCCATAGCCCAGGCCTTGGGCGTGGGCATTCAGCTCTACGATGAAGAAGAATTCTTTTCCAGAAAAAGCATCCTGGGCGGGGAATTTATGGGCAAATCAGGCTTCAAGATCCCCTTTGAAGAACATGACTACAAAGCCATGCGTACCGGCCCCCACACCATCCACAATCGCTACATAACCGAGGATATTCCCGTGGGTTGTCACGTTTACCACCTTCTGGGTCTGGAAACGGGCGTCCCCACCCCGATTATCGATTCCATGATCGTCTTGGCCTCGAAAATGGTCCAAAACGATTACTTCAAAACTGGCTATAGCTTGGCTCACCTGGGACTGGCCAACCTGGATAAGGCGGCCAGGCTGGCTTACCTAAACGAGGGCCGCCTGTGAGGCTTGTGAAGTGAGGGTTGGATCTCAAGGCGGGGTGGGGTTTTGGGTTGACCAAAACCAAGCCTGACCAAGATTCGCGGCCCCTAGCCGGCCGGGTTCTGGAGCCGAGGGGGACTTGGCTAAAACTAAAGCCTGGCCAAACCAAGACTTGTAGCCCTTAGCCGGCCTGGATCGGGAGCCGTGGGGAACTTGGCTAAAACTAAAGCTAACCAAACCAAGACTTGCGGACCCTAGCCGGCCTGGATCTGGAGCCGAGGTGGACTTGACTAAACCAAGCCTGACCAAGATTTGCGCCCTTAGCCGGCCTGGATCGGGAGCC
>JAITJP010000173.1 GCA_031278835.1 Deltaproteobacteria bacterium | reverse complement strand
GTCTTGGTTGTCCCGCAGAGGCTTGGCCTTGACTTGGTTGTCCCGGGTAAGCTTGACCTTGATTTGGTTGACCCGCATAAGCTTGGCCTGGACTTGGTTGGCCCGGGTAGGCTTGGCCTTGACTTGCTTGGCCTGGGTAGGCTTGACCTTGACCGGGGGCAAGGCCCGGTTGGGCCGGGGCTTGGGGCTTTCCACAGGCTGGACAATTAACGTCTATGGGGTTTAGGTTATTACCGCAATTTGAACAAATTGGCATGAAAAAATCTCGCGAGTTGTAAATTCCCTAAGAAAGGGTTGATTAAGTGGTGAAAAACAAAGAACCAAGCATGAAAGAGGTATACTTAGTTGACGACCGGATTATTGGGTATCTTTGCGACAATTTTTATTGAGGCAAAAATTTACTTTAAAGTCGTTTTCACGGGCCGTTGGCCCGACAATCGTGATGTTTAATGGTTTTTTTTAGATCGCTAGCCTTTTGGCCAATCAGGTTAGTTAAGCTTGAGTCCGCTAAGGTGGGCCCGAGCTCAGATCCACCAGAGAGAACCCGAGTTTTATCGTAATAGCTTACGATATTTTAGCGATTTAAACAATTGATATTCGCGTTTTTCTAAGAGAAAGCTTTTAATCGAAAGATTTTCCAGCCCAAAAAATCAAAGCAAAAGCCCACGGGTCGGCGGGGTCAGTACTGGCGGCCTTCGGGGCCGGCGGGTTTATGGGCACGGGGATAAGCTAATAACCGGCAGCAAAACTGGCCGCCGCCAGGAAAAGCATCAAACCGAACTGGCCGCCGCCAGAAGAATTATCAATATGATACCACCCACGATCAAAAACATCGGAAAACCTATGGCCAAAATGACCACAAGCAGGTTACAAGGTTTATCGATCGGCCGCTCATAGAAATCGGTGAAACGGTTAGAGCAGATCAAGATAAAGTCAATGATGGTCCAAATTCCAAAGGCGCCCGCGGTAAGGAACATGATTATTCCGGTTCCTATTTTTCCGGCGTAAAAACGGTGGACCCCTAAGTAGCCTAAATACCAGCACAGTATTAGCATCAAGGTTTTACTCAAGGGCGATTGGGTGCCGTAGTATACCGAACCCGGTTAGGGTGCTGGCCAGCCTTTGCCTGGGCGGGTATATGGGGGGGGGGGATAGGGCTGGCCGCCGTAGGGATTGCCCTGGTAGGGATTGCCTTGGCCCGGGTAAGGCTGGCCTGGGTTGGACTGACCTTGGCCCGGGTAAGGCTGGCCTGGGCCTGGGTTGGCGACGACTTGTGATTGTCCGCAGGTTGGACAGGTTTGGTCCGTGGCGCTTACGGTGTTACCACAATTTGAACAAAAGGGCATCGGCGTTTTCCGGCGGTTAAGTTTTAATCATAAAGATTAAGGGGTTAAAGATTTATTGGCCTAAAAAAAGCCAAGGGCCTATTGGGCCTTCCGAGCCGGGCTAATCAGGCGGCTCAAAAAGCTAAAAAACCTAACCTCAAGTCCCCTCAAAAATGGCCCGTAAACGGCCCAAATCGCCCCTAGGCGGGCTTGGGCCGACCCGTCGGCTACCACACCCTAGCTGGTCATGGCTCTAAAGCGCCCTGGGGCCTTTACGGGCCTTTATGGGGCCAGTCGAGAGGGCTCCCGAGTAATGGCGAAAAAGGTCCCCTTGAACTTGGAAAGAACTGGGCGCTCTTAGTTTGAGGCCAGTTTTTGGGATATTTCCAAAAATTTGTCTTCGAGACTGTTTTCAAAGGTCAGTGGCGGAATGACCGGCATGTTTAGAAGTTCTTGAAGATCGTTTACGCTTTGGTCCATGGAATTGGCCAGGCTTGAGGCTAAATCAACCGTGGCGTAGGTGTTTTCGGCGTAAAGGATGATGTCTTCCAGGGCCTCCAAACGTTCCATGACGATGGTGGCTTGGTTTTGCAACAAAACTTTAAATTTTTCAGCCACTTCCTGGGTTTGACGTTGGGCGATGAGGTTATTTTCGTATTGGGGATTGTTTTGGGCCAAGGACCTGGTCGTTTCCATTAAAGCTTGGTTGTTTTTTTGAAGTTCCAGTAGTTTAGGCAGATAAATTTCATCAATCTTTACTAAATTAGTTTCTAATTGCTTTTTGTGAGCATCGGTAGCTAAAAGAAAAACTCCATAGTACTTTTTATTAACGTTAATATCGTTTGATTGAGCTATGGATTGTTTTAAAATATCACAGATAGCGTATAAATTTTTTAAAACAACGATGGCATTTAACTGATCTTCACCGTTGGATATAAAAATATTATGGACTTGTTCCTTGGAAAGGGTAACTTTACCGGCCGCCAGTTGTCTGACAATATCATCCATGTATTTGTCGATTAAAAGCCTGTTTTTCCGTATCTGGTTTCTACGGTCGGAGATTTTATCGTCAATGTCATTAGTGGTGTTTTTCCAGACCTCGTAAAATTTCTTTCCCGAAGGCGAGTCGATTTTTTTAAAGTTTATGTCGGTAATTTCCACTTCCAAATCGCGGTTTTTCTTATACAGAGCCTTGATGTCGTCTTTGATTTTTATGACCTGATCGTTTAGCAAAACCGACAAGGCGTCGTTTAGATAGCTGTCAAGTTCTTTTCTGGCCTTGGTTTTATCGCTGTCAACAAAGGGTACCCATGAATCCTTGTCGTCGGCGGACAAAAAGCGATATCTGACCTTGACGTATTCTTCGACGTCATTTAAAAGTTTTGAGATTAATTGAGATTGAGCCGTAGCCAGGTCAGCCTGGAACAAGTTAGCCAGTAACAAGGTCAACAAAACGGTCAAACACAATAAAGTTCTTTTCATGACTTATTCCCTCCCAGCGGCCTACCTTTCAATCGACTGATGTTTAATATCATACTCTTGAATCGTCTATAATCCAAGAATAAATAAACGGCCCCAGATCTTCCCATTGTTTATGGAGTTTGGGCTGAAAGGTGGTCGAGGACCCAGGAATTTAGAGCCAAAACTCCTGAGCAAGGGGTTTAAAATTATTCGGCCAAGCCCTGGAGCTTAGCCAAGTGGTAGTAAAAGCCCTTTTGGGCCAAAAGTTCGGCGTGGGAGCCCCGTTCGATGATTCGCCCAAGGTGCAGAACCAAAATCAGATCCACCCGCCGGATGGTTGAGAGCCGGTGGGCGATGACCACCGAGGTTCGGCCCTTAAAAAGCGTTTTCATGGCCTTTTCAATTAAAAGCTCGGTCTCGGAATCGACAAAGGCCGTGGCTTCATCCAAGATGACGATTTCCGGGGAATCGATTAGGGCCCTAGCGCAGGAAATAAGCTGCTTTTGTCCGGCCGACAAGCCCCGTCCGGCCGGGCCCAACATCTCGTCATAGCCGTCGGGGAGTTTTTCGATAAAGTCGTGGGCCCCCACGGCGCTGGCCGCCCTGATGATTTGCTGGTCGCTAAGATCCTTTCGGCCAAGTCTAAGATTATCCATGACCGAGGCCGAGTACAGATAAACGTCCTGGGTAACCAGCCCCAGGCGTTTACGATGGGCCTTAAGGTCAAGATCCTTGACGTCCTGACCGTCAAAAAGAATTTTCCCACCGGTCGGGTCATAGAAGCGGAGCATTAAGCTTATCAGGCTTGACTTTCCGCTGCCCGTGCTCCCAACCAAAGCCACCGATTGGCCTTTTTCTATTTTTAAATTTATGTCCGAAAGAACCAGGGGCCCGTCTGGCCAGTAGCGAAAGTCAACTTTTTCAAAGCTAACCGTGCCGCCGTCTTTGACCGGTTCGGTTTGCCCGCTTAAAGTAACCTGGTCAACTTTCATCAGGGCAATAATGCGCTCAAGGGAGGCGAAGGCCGATTGTAAAGTGTTGACTTTTTCGGCCAGATCCTTAATGGGATTAAAGAACCTATTGGTATATCCGACAAAGGCGGCCAAAACTCCCAAGCTGACATAGTCGTTTACCACCCCCAGGCCCCCGACATAGAGTATTAAGGCCAAAACCACGAAAGAACAAAGTTCCACCAGGGGTAAAAAAATGGCCACGCTGTGGACTTGTTGGTAACCGGTTTGGTAGTTTCTCTCGTTTAATTCCTCAAACTCTTTGGCCGATTGCTTTTCCCGCCGAAAGGCCTTAATGACCGACATGCCGGCCATGGCTTCGCTAAAGGCTTGGTTGATGGCCGAGACCTTGGCCCTTAGATCCCTTTGGATGTTCCTAGAAATACGGCTAAAATGATAGGAGAGTAGGGCGGCCAAGGGAGTCAAAACCAAGGCGGCTACGGCCAGCCGGGGCGACAATCCAAACATGATGACCACG
>JAITJP010000144.1 GCA_031278835.1 Deltaproteobacteria bacterium | reverse complement strand
GGCATGATAAATCCGGCTTGGGATTTAAGCCGCATAGACGGTTTATCCGCGGCCATCGTGGCCTTTTTGATCATCAAAACCGGCTGTACGCTTGGCTGGGAGGCCGTTTGTAACCTTATCGATCACAGCCTAAGCCCCCAGGAAATCGCCTTAATTAAAGATCATATAGCTGAACTTTACCCCAGCATTCAGGGCTATCGGCGCTTACGTACCAGAAGATCCGGACCGTTTAGAATGGTCGTGGTGGATTTGGTGGTGGACGGTACCTTAAGCGTCAATCAAGCCCATCTTCTTGGCTCAAAAGTGGTGGCTGGAATCAAAACCCACTACCCAACCATGGAAATCACTTTTCATTTGGAACCCGTCGAGATTCTGCAACATTCTCCGCCACCTAAAGACGATTTGGTCAACATTGACGATCCAGAAAGCGAAATACGCTTGGCCGAAAAATCTCTCCCACCGTCAGACTAACCCTTCCATTATTTTTGATTCGCCAACTCTTAAAGCCAATACCTCGCCGGGGCCTAAATTTTAGGACCCGGCGAAATTTTTTGCTGCCCATTGGAAAAAATCGTTTGTAGTTTCTTACCACTCCAGGCCCGTTGTGATATACTTCGCTAAGGCTTGGCCTTTTAGTCTGGATTGATAGGCCACGATTGCCTTAGTTTCTAGCTAAGGTCTTCACAAAAGCGCTTATTTTTCTTTCTTTTTGGCTTTTATTTAGTAAATAATTATTTGAGTTTTTATTTTATGCTTGTTTTAGGTTTAGAGAGTTCTTGCGACGAGACGGCCGCCGCCTTGGTCGATGGTTCTTTGGTCGTTTCCGAGGTGGTCAGGAGTCAGCTTGACCTTCACAAGGTTTATGGCGGGGTGGTCCCGGAAATCGCTTCCCGGGCCCACCTGGAGGCGATCGAGGTCATGGTCACCGAGACCCTAGCCCAGGCCGGAAAAAGCTTATCGGACCTGGACGGCTTGGCCGTAACCCAGGGCCCGGGCTTGGTGGGGGCCCTTTTGGTGGCCTTAAGTTTCGCCAAGGGTCTTTCCATTTCTTTGTCCCTTCCGGTGACCGGGGTCAATCACGTCCAGGCCCACGCCTTGGCCCCCTTTCTCATTAAGGCTGGCGGCCCAATCCCTGAAAATAACGGCCTTTCCCAAGCCTCCCAAAACTGGCCCCTGGAAGAGCCCCGGTCTTTTCCCTTGGTGGCCTTGGTCGTTTCCGGCGGTCATACCAGTTTATTTTTGGTTAAATCGCCTCTGGACTTTACCACTTTGGGCCGAACCCTAGACGACGCCGCCGGCGAGGCCTTTGACAAATCGGCCAAACTCATGGGTTTGGGTTATCCCGGCGGCCGGGTCATAGAAAACATGGCCAAAAACGGCGATGCTAAGGCCTTTTCCATGCCCAGACCCTTGTGGCGTCGCGGTTTGGATTTTTCCTTCAGCGGCCTTAAAACCCAGGTTCAAAACGTCTACCGGGAAAAGGACATGGACAATGAGCCGGAAAACTCCCAGGTCCTTCAAGATCTGGCCGCTTCGTTTCAACAGGCCGTCGTGGACGTCTTAATCGACAAGCTGGAAATGGCCGTAAAGGCCACCAAGGTCAAAGGCCTAATCATCGCCGGAGGCGTGGCCGCCAATGGATTACTGCGCTCCACAGCCCGAGAGAGATTTGGCCACTTGTCTTTGGGCCTGCCCAGACCGGCCTGGTGCGCCGATAACGGGGCCATGATCGCTTACTTGGGCTCGAAACAATTAGAACAAAATCTAAACATTCTCGATCTCACGGCCGAACCCAAGCCCCGTTGGCCCATAACCTAACCGCGCCCCCTTGGCCCACTCATGGAGCCCCCAATGACCAGTCCCTCAAAAAAACTCGCCTCTCTGGGTTTGGCTCCCTCCAAGGCCCGGGGCCAGAATTTTATCAAAGAACCTTTTTACGCCGACAAAGTGGCCAAGGTCATAATCGATCAGGTTAAAAACTATCCCGGACCTATAACCAATAGCCCCGGCCTCCCCCTTCCCAACTCCACCGTTACCAAGGCCCCTGAAAACGATTCTGCCCAAACCACCCAATCATCGGAAACCCTAGAAACAACCCAAAACATCGCCCTAGTTGAGATCGGCCCGGGCTTGGGTACTTTGACCAAAAGGATGTTACAGGCCGGTTTCTCGCTTACGGCCGTGGAGGTTGACCGAGGCCTGGCCAAAGAACTTAGTCAATGGACAATTGAGGAAAAGAAACTAAAGGTTTTATGTCAAGATATTTTGACCTTGAATTTGGAAAACGATTTGGGAAAAAAGCCTTACCTGGTTTTTGGAAATCTGCCTTACAACTTATCCACTCCAATACTTTTTTGGTTTATGGATCAAGCCCAAGTCGCCCCCATGGGAATATTCATGTTGCAAAAGGAGATGGCCCAAACCCTTACCTCCAAGCCCAATAGTCGTGATTACGGGCGCCTATCCGTGGCCTTTTCCCTTTGGTATGAGGTGCGCACGGTTTATCATTTTCCCCCAGAAGCTTTCCTGCCCCGCCCCAAAGTGGACAGTTCCCTGGTATCCCTAAAGCTCAAAGGCCAGCCGCCCACGGACAAAGAACGCGCCGCCCTAGGCCGACTAACCGCCGCCGCCTTTTTCTCCAGACGCAAGACCATCCAAAACAATCTAAAAGCCCGTTATGGTCCCGAGAAAGCCGTATCCGTTTTGGAAAAACTACAAATCGATCCCCAACGCCGCCCCGAGACCCTGGACCCCACCACGTTTTCCCAATTGGCCCAGCTATTGGAAAACTAAAAACACCCCTTATAACATAAACAAAACCCGGACTAGTCATGAAGTCTAGGCCGGGATTGCTTTTGGCCAGGATTGGATTTTGATTTTTGCGCTGGGAGGGATTGCCAGCGGGGCTTGGCTAATTGGAGAGCGCAGGTTTAGATTGTAGGCGGGGCTTGGCTAATTACAAGCCTTAATTTTTTTATTTTAACCGAGTGATGAGATGCCAGCGGGGCTTGAATTATCTTAAACCCTAGACTAAAAATCTAATCTTG
>JAITJP010000143.1 GCA_031278835.1 Deltaproteobacteria bacterium | reverse complement strand
GCTCCACCAGGATACTTGTCTTCATTTTTCTTTGGGCCGCTGCGCTTAGGCCTGGGGCCTAATCTTAGGGGGGAGCCCACTTGAAGATGGCTCTTAGAATTTTCAAATAAGGTTTTTTTTACCAGGGGTTGGTATAATTACCAGGCCAGCCTTGAGATGGGCTTGAAATTAACTGGCCCCAGGCCGCCAAGACCGGCCAGGCCGGTTCTGGCCACTTGGAATTGTGGGAGTTTTGAGTCATAATACTTTTCACTTTAGTCTTAACGATAATGGCATAACTCTAGATAGAATTTTATTACAGTGATTTTTGACCTAATTATTTTGAACAGGTTCTTTGATATATGGACCATATAACCTAATAAATCATAGCCTATGGGGCCATTTAGTTGTATAAAGGGGCCAGCCTAGCTCGGGGCAGGGGGCCAGCCTGGCTGGGGCAAGGGGCCAGCCTGGCTGGGGCAAGGGGCCAGCGCTTGACAGTCTTTGATTCGGTATTGTATTTTTAATCATGCTAAGATGGATCAAAGCCGGCTCCGGTTTACGGGGTCTCTTTTTTGGATATGGCTCTATTTTACCTAATGACTTGATTTTTAAATTAAAATCATGATAGGGCTTTTTGGCAAAATAGAGCCTTGACCGTCAGCCACCATTTTTAACAAATATACTATATTTATTCTTTAAAAATAGTATCCATCAGTAAAAAATTGAAGATTAGAGGATTAGATGATAGGCGTAGTCATAGTCACCCACGGCAAGATTGGAGCCGAGCTTGTAAAGGCCACTGAAATAATGATTGGCGGTCAACAAAAGTGCGAAACCGTGGCCGTGGACAATCAAACCCCCGATACTTTAAGAAATCAGATCGTCAAGGCCATAAAAGCCCAGGAAGCCGGCCAAGGCGTTTTGCTTTTAACCGACATGTTTGGGGGCACGCCCTCCAATATCAGTCTCTCATTTAACGAGGCTGACAAGATCGAAGTTTTAACCGGGCTCAACTTACCTTTGCTCATAAAAATCTTTGGCCTTAGGAACAAAGGGGAAATGGATCTTAAGACCTTGGCCCTAACCGCCCTCGATTACGCCAGAAAATCCATTAATCTGGCCAGCGAAATGATTAAAATTCGCCCCAAATGATTTGTTTAATCCTGGTAAGGAAGATGGCTTTCATTATCCGCTCCCCCATCGAAGCGGGCTAGGAAGGCCCTGGCCCATTATAATTTTTTTTCATCGCCTTTTGGCCTGGCCCTTGACTTTTTTTTCTGTCTTGGGCTTGATTGGCCCTTTGAAAGGCTTATCGGAGCTTGGATGTCCCTTATAATCGTCTGGTTGACTCAAAAATTTAATCATGGCCTAATTATGTTTGGCCAGATGGCCCTTTGGATGAAAGAAAAATTAATCATCGGCCATTTTGAGTCCAGGGCTCGAATTTACTAGGTTCATCGGCTCACTTTTGGCTAAACCATGCCCGTCGTATTAACGCGCATAGATCACAAGCTCGTACATGGGCAAATCCTCTCGGGCTGGGTCGATCATTTAAAAATCAATAAAATCGTGGTCGTTGATGAGGAAATCATCAATCAAGAAAAGATTATGGAAATTTTTTCCTCGGCCCTTACCGACAATTGCCAAATTTCTTTTCGGGCTCCTTCAGATCTAAGTGGTGAGCTACAAGACTGCCTGGACCAGCGGAAGCGCTGTCTTATTTTATTTAAGGACCTACAAGGGGCCAGGGATACCATAAAATTTGAACTGGATCAATATGGAAAAAAACCTTTTGAAAGTCTTAATCTTGGCAATTACGCTCCTAAAGAGGAGGAGCTAGAACGCATTGAAATTAATAAAAGTTTTTCGGTTACTAAGAAAGAACTCGAAAATTTACGATGGATTGCCAATCAGGGCATTAAACTTTACTCGCAATCGGTGCCAAACGATACAAAAATCATCGTAGACTTGGCTAAATTAAACTATCCCAGGCCATGAAGATGGAAGCGACCTACCCAACCGGGATATTTTGGGCCTTGGTATTGGCGGCCATTTTAAATCTTGACCGTCTAGCCCTTGGTCAAAACGCCTTTTGGCGCCCCTTGGTAGCCGGCCTAGTTTTTGGCCTTATGCTAGGTCAAGTCAAGCTCGGTTTAACCCTGGGCCTTTGGGTTGAAGTCCTATGGCTGGCCCGTCTCCCTTTGGGCGGGACGCTCATTCCCAACGGGGCCTTGGCCCTGACGGCCGCCCTGGTGGGTTTGACTGGGAGCCTCTACTTTCTCAAATTACCCTACGACCCCCAAAAACCCTTAGCCCCGCTGGCCTTAACCATAATCATCCCCTTGGCTCATTTGATGACTTTAATTGAGCCCAACACCAGACTCTGGGGCAAACACTCCCATCAAAAAATCACCAGGGCCCTTAATGAAAATGGCCAGCTGGTCTTTTGGAAGGTCAATTTACTGGGCCTTGGCTTGACTTTTAGCCTGGCCTTAGTCTTGTCTTTATTTGGGGCTCTGGTCATGGCCTTGGTCTCGATTTTTGCCTTAAAAGTTTTTCCCAACTGGCTCTGGCTAACCTTGGTTAAACTCCAAAATCTCATACCCGTATTATGTTTTGTTTATATGGGCCTTAACCTTAACCCTGGCCAGCTAAAACACTACGCCTTGGCCACGCTAGTTAGCCTAATACTTTTTTCAATCTTTTTGGTGGCCTCATGAACGGTCAGCCCAAAAGCCCCCAGGGCCCTCGCCCCAAGGCCCAAGAGCCAAAGCCCTTGGAGGACCAGCCCTCGGAGCCCTTACTGACTGGTCCAGAAAATTCCCAGCTAGCCGGAGAAACTCGGCCCAACCAGGAGGTTTTGGAAGAGGCCAAGACTTCGGGCCCCAAGACGGGCGGGGCCGAGGGGCCGGTTAAGCCCGGGCCGGCCGAGGGCTCCCCGGGGAGCCTTGGCGCCGATCAGTCGGCCGGAGCTGAAGGGCACCTTCATATTTGGAAA
>JAITJP010000102.1 GCA_031278835.1 Deltaproteobacteria bacterium | reverse complement strand
CTAAAACTACTTTTTCTCTCTGGCCTTCACTTATAAAAATACAAGCCCAAAATCAATTTTTTTAGGCCTTGGGCAATGGCGGGCAAAAATTTTTTCATGGCCGTTTAACTTGGCTAAACTGGCTAGAGCTTAAATCCGCTTGGTCGTTTACGTGGTTACTTAATTTTTTTATCCTTTTTTCATTATTATGGCCTATATTTTTTAAAAATGAGCGCTTTTCAACTCGTCTCAGTCTAATATTTGGATTAATTATTATCCAAATATTATCGTTTAATTTTTCAGTAGTTAAATGATAGGTGTGAGGCTGGAGAAGCCTTGGCCGGGGGCGACAACCAGGAGTGGGTGATTTTTTTCTTGATTTGAAAAATTTGGCCTTAGAACTTTGCCGTCACCTCGGGTCAAGGTGGTCATGATGAGGCCTTGGGTCAGATTTGAGGGCTAAAGCAGAGAAGGGAAGTAAGGCCTGAAGGGCCATGATGTTAGGGGCAAGAATAAAAAAGTTAGCCTAAATGGTGGGTCTAGCGCTCTAATCGGCCGGGAGGGACGTTTCTTTTCAAAACTAAGATCAGTTTTTTCTGCTATTTGGAAAGGGAGGAGATTTTTTTTCTAAAAATAGTCTTTTATGGTAAACTTTGAAAAGTAAAGTATTAGCCTTCAAAGTCAAGCCGAGCGGGCACAATCGTGTCGCCCGGGAAGAGTTTTTTTCACCTTTCTGGTTTCCGCAAAATTTTATAGACATTTATCCGATAAAATGAGGCGGCAAATGGCGGCTACTTCAAAGTCAACCCAGCAAGCGACCTCATCCTTTCCGATTATTTACTCTTTTACGATTGATGAGATCGATTTGATCGTCTTGGAGGTCGAAAAGGATAAAAAGTGGCTATTAAAAGCTCCAACCTTAGACTTAGCTGCGGTAAACGTCACCGCGAAACCTCGCACGCTTTTCGAATTGTTCCTCAGAAAGCCCAATACGATTCCCCTAATCGGCGGATACTCGGCTTATCAGAAGCAAGGCGCGAGTATAATTCTCGCCCAGGAAGAATTGGACCAGCAAGAAGACCAAATAGCTGCCGGACAACCAGTCACTAAGCCCCGGTCCTATGAAGAAATGCTGGGGTCTTGGAATAGTGACAGTTTTGCGGTTTATATCGGTCATATTCGCGACTGGGTGTATGAGGCTTCCGGACTGGATAGGGAAAGCTGTCCCTATTCGAATTTTCTCGATTGTGATGAGATCAGAACGCTTTCCTATTATGTTTGGAGACCGCACACAACCAGTTACTATTTAGCCAGGGATTTTCGTCTAAAATCGGTAGAAGCCGCCAAATTCAGGGATGAGGCCGAAAAAAGGGTTGGGCTTTTGATTACCAACGTTATTGATGCCCACAAAGATTTGGATAAATTTTTCTTTGAGATTCCGGATAAAGGTACGAGGCTCCATTTTTTTGAAATGACTGAAGAAAATGGGTACGGTAGGCCAACTTTCCCCTTGAAGGTGAAAGATGACCAAAAATCCGCGCCAAATAGAGGCTTAGAAACGCTTCTTAATATCCGTAAAGCGGAAAAGATTGAAAAAAGAACGTCTCATTTCGTATATCCCGGGCTTATTTACAGATTATTGTCTGCTGGAAGTAATTGGGTCTTAGGTAAAACCGTCTATACCGATCTGATAGAAAGCTGTGATTATTTAAACTTTAAAATCAAGTCAGGCTGGTATAAGGCCGAACAGAAAGGGGGGCATCTTGAGGCCCTTGAGTTTTTAAAAGAGGACGAAGTGGTCCAAGAGTGGGCTAATTTAGCCAGAGGCATATTAAATGGAGGAAGGTTTTACGACTATTTAGCTGGATTAGCTTTTTCCTTGCCTATCTTTCAAATTGGCAAAAACAAAGAGCTTAAACTTTTAATGGCCGAGGGTTCCTCCTTAAAAATGGCCGACTATGGCATGCACGTCGCCCCGGCTGGGATGCTGGAATTTAGCCCCGGGGACGCGGGCGCTAGGGAGCTTGATTTGTCAGCCTTCCAGACCATATTGGCCAAAGAGCTTGCCGAGGAGACCCTGGTTGGAAAGAATTTCTCAGCCATCGATGATCAGTACAAGCGGTTGTTTTCAGTAATGGAATCGGGTCCCCATAACTTCGGCGATCCTTTTAGGGCTAAAATAGTTCGTTCGTTGTTTGAGGAAGATATTTTGCCAAATTGGGACAATATTTGGAAGGATAAGACTAAAATTCCTGCCCAAACGCCTCTCAGAGGGGCTTTGTGCCTTAACCCTAACATCCACCCCTCCTTTTGGATCGTCGATAGCTTCGCTCTGCGCCCCGAGATCATAATGCCCCTATATATCATAGAAGATCTTTCATCAACTCTTAACTGGGAGTACAAACCAGGTACTCAGATATCTCAAACTTTTTCCAGTTTTGCTGGGGTGCTAGACTATGTCCTGGCAAACCGCAACCATTGGTGCGCTCCGGGCTTGGCTTCTTTATATTTCGGCGCCCAGTTGTATTTTTCAAAGCTGGAAAAAGGTGAGGAAGAGTCGTTATTGGTGACCAATTTGGAGGGTTATGGCAAAAGTTCTTAGTCCCTGGTTTCCTTGAGTGCCAAGGTTGAGGCCTTGGAAAAGGAGTTGTCCGAGAGTCAGGACGATGTTGCCAGATATCGTAGAAAGTATAAGGCTAAACTACCGTGGTAATAAGGGTAAGCGCGGTACCGTAAAAACGTTTTTAAGTAAAAAATAATTTTTTATCGCTTAAGGCTCGGCAAAACTTTGTCGGGCCTTAATTGATCATGGGCTGAGCTCTTTTTTCTATGAAAGCTGTCCAGTCTATCATTGGCTGGGCTGATAAAAGTTTATCATGAGCGTTTTTTGCTGGGATCATTTTTGGGGAGAGCTATCACGGTGAACTTTGGGCGTTTTTTTTGGCGGAGTGGATTATTTTTTTTGAGCGCAAGGGCTATGGGCAAAGCCTGTTTATGGGGTCAAAAAGGCTGGGTTTGTTGCGAAGGTCGCGGTAGGCTTGGACGGTTTTGGGGTGGCCAGTGCTTTTACTAAGCGACTCTAGGGCGGTAAGGACTCGGGCTTGGGCTTTTTTGTCGTTTAGGGCCGTCCAGAGGTAAAAGGCCCGGTCGAGGCTGGCGGCGGCCAAAAGGGGCCGGTCGGTTTTGATTTGTATTCCAGCCAGGGTCTCCAGATCTTGGGCCATGCCAATCTGGTTTTCGTTTTTACGATCCAGGGCCAGGGCTTGAGCTAGGTAGACTTCGGCCTGGACCTCATTGCCTTCAGCCAGGACCTTTAGAGCGGCCAGGTTAAAGGCGTCGGCCAGGGCCGATTCAGAGGCGTTGGGGTTTTGGGTTTCGGCCAAGGCCAGCTCGGTTTGGGCTTCAAACTGGGCCTGATCGCCTGAGGTCATGGCCAGTCTGGCCAGGTTGCAGTGGTAGAGGAGGGGGTTAAGGGATTTTTTTTGGGCTTCTTCGATGGCTCGGTTCCAAAGCTCTATGGCGTCCTGGGGGCGGTTGGCTTTAAGGGCCAGTAAGCCTAGGTTGCCTAAAACGCTGTCTATCTCTGGGTTTTGGTCCTGGGCCATTGAGAGCTCGAGAGCTTGCTGAAGGGAAAGGGCCGCTTGGTTAAGCTGGTTTTGGGAAATTTGGGAGGCCCCCTTGGCGTTTAATGATTTTATGATTAAAGGCACGTCATCGGCCAGTCTGGCTTGTTCCAAGCCCAGTTCAAAGTAACGAGTGGCTTCGGCCGGGCAACCCCTTTGAAACCAATGGTTACCCCGCCCCAGGGCGTCTTTGGCCTGGCCCAAGTGAAAGGGATCTTCGGGCGGCATGGGGCCGCCGCAGCCGGGGGCCAAGCCCAAGGACATGAGCATGACCGCCAGCCAAAGGGCTAGGGAGGGCGAGGGCCGAGGGGCCTTAACTGGTTTGGATTTTGGCGACACGGTCATGAAACTTCGTTTCCAAGGTTTTTTTTAAAATAAGCTTTAGCCCAAGGCCATGAACAAAGTCATGGTTTATGGCCTTACCGGGCTGGGAGAGTTATGGAGTCTGGGGGAACGTCCGGGGTTAGATTGCCGCGGATCAAAAAATTCTTTTTAACTGAATCGAGGACTTGATTGACGTCCCGTAAGCCTTCCCTGGCCCCCCTGGCCACCTCGGGAAAGGAAGTGGTGCCCGATTCGATTTGGCTTAAGATTCGGTCGATCTTATTGGTCATGTTGGGCAGATCGCGGTTTAAGGAGCTGGCCGAGGCGTTTAAGCTCTCGCTTACCCCGCGAAGTTCCTTGAGTAAGGCTAAAATCTCATTGTAGACGTCGTCGTGGGTAAATAACTGACCTACCAAGCCTTCGCCAGAAGCCACCTGCCCGGAAATTCTCTGGAGATTGCCCATGGTGCCCAAAATGGGCCCTTGGGAGTCCTGGAGCTGATAGGTAAGGCTAGTCAAATTATCCATGATCTCTTCAAACTGGGTCAGCTTGTCGCGCAGTCGCAAGGTGGCCACGATATCATCGACCGTGGTTGGATCCTCGGCCGGGATCTGGCCGCCGTCCGGGATGGGCAAACTATCGGCGCTGCCGGGCAAGATTTCTATGTATTCCTTCCCAATGAGAGTTGGGCTTTTGATATTGGCCAAACTATCGCCCTTAATTTTTGGCGAGTATTCACTCTGAACGATTAACCTCATAATGACGTTATTGGTCGGGGTGATCTCCAAACTTTTGACCCGGCCGATGTCGATTTGGAGAAACTTGATTTTGACGCCAGGCAAAATCCCATAGCCCTCGTGGTAAAGGACGAAATAATCGGTGTAGCTTTGAAACCAATCGCGCCCTACGCCAACCAAGATCATGACCGTCAGGAGAAAGGTAAAGCAGCAAAACAAGATAAAGCCGGCTATTTTTTCTGCCGTTGAGTAAGGAAGTTTCATGACTAACCGTTCGCGCCTAGAGAAAGGTTATTAGGGAAAAAAGTTTTAGTCAATGAGTAAAGTCGTTTTTTGGCTAACCGTTCGCGCCTAGAGAAAGGTTATTAGGGAAAAAAGTCTTAGTCAATGAGTAAAGTCGTTTCTTGGCTAACCGTTCGCGCCTAGAGAAAGGTTATTAGGGAAAAAAGTCTTAGTCAATGAGTAAAGTCGTTTTTTGGTTAACCGTTCGCACCTAGGGAAAGGTTATTAGGGAAAAAAGTCTTAGTCAATAAGTAAAGTCGTTTCTTGGCTAACCGTTCGCACCTAAAGAAAGGACATTATGAAAAAATTACCCAATCGACCTTTCGATTGGCAAAGGTGAATAAGGCTCAAACAATAAAAAAAACGAGGCGCCTTGGACCCCTTGGTTAGCTTGGTTAAAGGCTATTTGAAAAAAAATGCGTCCGGTTACTTAACCGGACTTGGTCAAAAAAAGCCCAGCTGGAAAGTGGCCATGACCGGGAATTGGTCAATCATAAATCCTGGACTTCAAAGCCCTCAAAAATGGGCCCGTAAACGGGCTAAATTTGCCCCTGGCGGGCTTCGGCACCCGGAACTGGGGGGAATATGGGCCCAAGGGCTCTAAGGGGCTTGTAGACCCATTAGCGGCCGTTTTGTATAAAAGGCGCCGGGCGGCAAGTTTTATGGAAAGGGCTGAAAAAAACACCCTGCCAGCCAGTGGTGCCCTTTACGGTAAATCGCGGCCAGGCCAGAAGGCCTGGTGAATGTGGGGCCAACACAAAACCCTTGGCCAGGGCTCGATTGGTTAGGTTTTTTTTATTTTTGTTTCTGGCCTAACCGTTTTCCTTGGCCCGGGGTTATTTCAGACCAATCACCTGGTCAAAATCTCGGTTTTGGTAAGGTGAATTCTGGTGACCTAGGATGAGTAAGCCTGGTCCCTTGGGCAGGGCCTTTTCTTTTAAGGTCAAAAGGACTCGGTTAAAAAGTTGGGCTCCAAAAAGGGTCATGGGTCTATCCAAAACGTAAAAACTTGGCCGTCTGGAAAGGGCCATGGCCATATGGGCGACGTATTTGGTCGGGCCGATTAATTGCTCGGTGGTGAGGTCGGCTAGGGGGGTCAAGCCCAGCGATTCCAAAGTCTCCAGGGCCCTGGACTTGGCCCTGGCCGAACCACAATCTTGATTATACTCCAATTCTAAACACAAGCTCTCCAGTAAGGTGACGTTGGCCAGGAATTGATTTTCCTGGGAAACCAGGGTAATTTGGCGGAAAAAATTCAGGGTCGCTTGAAAAGCCGCCATGGAGGGTTTTTTTTGCCCAAACCAGGTGGTCTCCTTTTCCGTTGGCGACTGGCCGGAGGCCAATTGGGCCAGATAGGAAAGGATCTGGTCATCTTGGCTTTGCACCAGGACGGCTTGGCCAGGTTTGATTTCCAGATTAGGGAGGTCCTTGGTTTTGGAATCGCTGGAAAGGACCGAGAGATTTTGCCAAGTAAAAACCGAGGGCAGGTCCTGGGCAGCGGGATCGGGGCCCTTTGGACTGGCCACCGCGGGGCTAGATTCCCCGGGGAGTTTTTCTAAAAGCTCGGCCGGGTCAGGGGCCCTGAGATTAGCCGCCGGGTGACTAGATATTTGGTGTTCATTGGTGACAATTTATTTAAAATTGTCTAGAGTTTTAGTGGTCTTTTGAGGTTTTTGGGAAGTAGTCTTAGGCATAAAAGACCGTCACCAAGACCCCGGCCAGGGTTCCGTAGAAAAAAGCCTCGGTCATGGCCCTTCTGGTCACGCCGGACATGCGCTTAAAGGCGCCCACTTCGATTTGAAAGGCGTTGTAAACGCAATAAAAGGCCAAAACCGAGCTGGTAAGTAAAACCTTAACCAGGAGGAGGACGATTTTGTAAGGCTCCAGGGCCAAAAATAAGTCGGCCAGGTATTCAACCAAGGGCAGATCAATGGCTTGGGTAATACCCCAAAAGGCCCCCATGAGCGAACAAATGTTTATGACCAGCATTAAGCCGGGAAAGGACACGATAACGGCCGTCATCCTGGGCTGCCCCAGAGCTCGTTCGGGGGCTATGCCCATTAAAGTTAGGGTTTTAAAATCACCGACACATTTCATGAAAGACACTTCCATGGCCATGGAGCCGCAATAGCTCATGATTAGGACCATGGTCGTAAGTATGGGCGTGATTTCTTGGAGGTGAACGGTGATTAATAAGCCCGAGAGCATGGTGGAGCCGGGAACGTTTTCC
>JAITJP010000040.1 GCA_031278835.1 Deltaproteobacteria bacterium | reverse complement strand
ATATAAAAACCGCTATTAAAAAAAGTATTCCGTCCTCGAGGAAAAAAAGTAGGCCCGGTTTTCGGCCATCTTGGGAGCCAAAGCAGCCGCAATCAAAATCTAGGCCCCGCCAAAGGCCCTGAGCCGCGGCGGCCATAAAGACCAGGAGAAGACCGGCCAAAACCAAGGCCCCGGTTCGGCGAAAGGGCCTGGGGGCCAAAAGCACGAACAGGGCCGACCAAAGCTCAAGCATGGGGAGATAAACGCTCAAAGGGCTGACTAGGGCTTCTGGGAGGATTTGGTAACCCCTAATGTCCTCGGCAAAGGCAACCGGGGCTTGGATCTTAGGCCAAGCGGCTATCAAAAAAACGATAGCTAGAGCCAGGGTGGCCAAAAAAAGTAGCGGCCTTTTTTTGATTTTTTCGATTAAGCGGCCGAATATTTTTACCCTTTGGCCTTGGGTCATTTTTCGATCTCGCCGTTTTGTTCAAACCAGTAATCAAAACCAGGGCTAAAAAGGTAGACGTTTTTAAGACCAGACTCGATTAGGGCGCTGGCCAGGATTTTGGCCAAAGGGCAAAAGGTTTCCGAACAATAGGTTACGATTGGTAAAGAATCGTAAGGCCGATCGAGGTTTTTGCTTCTTAGCTCAGAAAGAAAGGGCTCAAGGCGAGTCGAGAGATGTTCGGCGGGCAAATTGACGGCCCCGGGAATGTGCCCAAGAGAGTATAGGACCGGGTCTCTGGCGTCGAGCAAGATGGCTTGCGGAAGGGCGAGGATTTTTTCCAGTTCTGGGATTTGGGTTATTTCTGTAAAGCCCGGGGAGACTGGATCCGAGGCCCTAAAATAGTTTACCAAAAAACCCGAGGCAAGGGTTAAGGCCAAAAGGATTAGGCCAGGAACAAGAAGTTCTTTAAGCTCCAGATTGGATATTACGGGATTATTTCTGGTTGTCTTTTGGTTCATAGTTTTGGAGCGTGCTTAATTGGCTTGAGGGGCTAGCTAAGATCTCTTGAGTAAAGGGTAAAAATTCCCTTTTCTTTTTTAAAAAAATACTATATATTGGGTGCTCTCGCGAGTCAAACCGCTATTAGCGCGCCTTGTCAGGTCATCCCGTCCAGTCCAGTACAATCAATATTCAATCCCAGAACAATCGCCATAAGGAGACGCCCCCATGCCTAATATAGATCCCAAAAAACAACAGCCACAAAACGAAGTGGAGCGCGTCTGGCAGAGCCTGGAAGAATATTTAACCGTGACTAGGTACGCCGTCAGGGATCCCCAGAGCGGAGAACCTTTGGAAAAAAATTATATCGACATGTTGACGGCCAGGATCATCCCCAAGTTGATGGCCAAACAAACCCCCATGTCTGATAGCCCGATGCTCGAAGAACTTTGTAAGGCCCTTTTAAATCGCCACCTTATCCCGGCCTCGCCTTTACTGATGTCCTTTGGCAACCCCTATACCAGGCGGCCAGGATATTTTTCCTGCTACCCGCTGGGCTGGGTCGGAGACAGTCTAGCCGATATAGAACAAACCCGCCAGAAAATGCGCTATATATACATGGCCGGAGGGGGAGCGGGGATCGATATCTCCAAACTGAGGCCCAAAGGATCGCCGGTTGATTCCGGACAAGGCATGGCTTCGGGCCCGGTGGGTTTTTTGCCAGACTTTGACGCGGTCACGGGAACCACCAATCAAGGCGGCCGCAGGCGCGGAGCGCTTTTGGTTCAGATGGATTGGGATCATCCGGACATCGCCGACTTTGTTCGGGCCAAAAATTTCAACGCTAAATTAAATAGTTTTATACAGACCCTGCCCCCAGAAGAAAGACCGGAACAAAGCGCTCATCTATCGAACATGAATATTTCGGTCAACGCCTTTGGGAATTTTTGGGACGATACCACCCTAATCAAGCTCATCGCCGAAAACATGTGGAGCACCGGGGATCCCGGACTTCTTTTTGTAGACAACATGCTTCGTTATTCGCCTTTAAAGAGCGAGGATGAGCCCAGATTCTCTAATCCCTGCGGCGAGTATTTGGCCAGCGCCGGGACGGCCTGTAACCTGGTTACCGTAAACGCGGCCATTTTGGCCAGACTCTCGATGGATCAGCTCTACCTGGAAGGCCTGTCTCCGGACTCGTCCGAATGGACCGACAAGTTTTGCGGCTATTTTTGGAGCCATATGGCCAAGACGGCTGGCCTGGCTTGCCTTTTGGGAAACATCATCTTGGAATTTGACGAGGGTTACCCCCTGCCAGACATTATGACCAAGACCCAGGCCTTAAAACCGGTCGGGGTGGGCATGTCAGGCTTCCACACGGCCTTGATTCTAGCCCATTTCGGCCGGACCGTCTATGGAGACGCCCAGGCCGTCGATTTCGCCAAAAAAACCCAAGCTTCCCTAACCCTGGGCACCCTGACCCTTTCGGCGGAACTGGCCAAAAGAACCGACCACGTCTACGAAAACGCTTCCTTCTGGTCTACTCATCTCGACGAATTGGCTGACACTCTCTATGATAGTTCCATTAATTCCTACGCACGGTCAACCATTACTCAATTAAAGGACTTTATTAGTGAAAAAGGTGGCTTTTATAACTGCCTAACCACCAGCCAAGCCCCAACCGGTAGCGTATCGATCTTTTTAAGAAACATGGATACCGGCATTGAGCCTTTCTTTTCTCTAACCATGAATAGGCGTATTTTAGACGCCAATGACGGTTGGATTACCAAGACTTTACAACCGGCCGAACTTTGGGAAATCTTCAAGCGCTATCCGGAGTTAAAAGAAAGGGTAGAAGCCCAAACAACCTTAAACCTTACGCCTTTCCAACAAATAAACATGTTGGCCGCCTTCCAGTTCCACAACCACACCGGGGTCTCTAAAACGGTCAACGTTCCACAAGACACCACCCCAGACCAGATAGAAAAACTTATCCACCTAAGCCGCGACCAAAGACTTAAAGGTTTTACCATTTACCGGGACGGCTCTCTACAAGGCATCATTTCAGTTACCCAACCAAAAGGAAAGAAATACACCGATGATGATTCCGGGGTGGCCAATGAGAGAGAATCCCGAACCTACACGGCCCGAAGCCATAACCTCAAAGCTCACATCACTCTCTCAAATGATGATGAAAAAAATATCCGGGAAGTTTTCGTGACCGCTGGAGAAGTGGGCGCCGACATAAACGCCTTATTCGCGGCCTTTGGTATGATCCTCTCCACTTCGCTAAAATGCGAACCGGATCTTTTCACTCCCCTAGTCAATACCCTTTGTAAAGTTAGGATGGGTGAACGGATCTACTTAGAGATGGCCAACGGCGAAAAAATCGTTGGCAACAGCTTACCGCATGTCATCGGCCTAACTCTTCTCAAACGTAAGGCCACCTTGGAGAAGGACAAAAATCCAATCGGTTTGGAACGAAACATGTCTTCCTTCGATCTCTGCCCCGATTGTCATTCTCTTAGCCTTAAACGAGACGGCTCTTGCAGAAAATGCCTCAATTGTGGCTTTACCACCTGCTAACCTTAAAACGAAACGGCTCAAGGAAAAACACCTTAAACTGGGCTTTACGATCTTCTGACCTCATAAGCCCCAACCTGGGTAAGGGAGTTAATTGAACCTGAACCTAAATAATTTCTGACCAGCAGGTCGGAAATTTTTCTTGAGCTTTTGGGAACTGACCCTGGCGAGTTACCAGAAACCATAAGGTTTTTTGAGAACCGGCTCCATCGGGTTGTCATAATCTGACTGGGTTTTTGGCGGCTAAAACCCTTCATGTTGTTAAAAACCATCAGGGCTTTTGTGAACCGGCCCCTTTTTTAGTTGTCATAGTCTGACTGGGTTTTTGGCGGC